>DAOWOF010000098.1 GCA_030642205.1 Desulfobacteraceae bacterium
AAGCAAGGGAGAAGAAAAATATCGACATATCTTCGAAAATATTCAAGACGTATACTATGAAGTTGCCTTAGACGGTGTCATTATTGAGATAAGCCCATCTGTCGAACAATTGTCACCATATAAAAGAAATGAATTAATCGGTACACTGGCAGGCGGAATTGCTCATGATTTCAATAATTTGTTAACAGTAATGATTGGTAATGCAGAAATTGCATTGATGGAACTTGATGAAAATCATCCCTTATCAGATAATATACATGAAATTCTTAAATCAGGAGCAAATGCCAGTAATTTAACCCGCCAACTTTTGGGGTTTAGTCGAAAACAAATCATTGAACCGCAGGTTTTAAATGTCAATAATGTTATTTCCGGTTGGGATAAAATGCTCCATCGCTTGATAGAAGAAGATATTTCTATCGAAATGATATTAGACTCAGGCCTTCCAAATATAAAAGCAGATCCAGCACAAATCGAGCAAATTCTGATCAACCTGGTTGTAAATGCACGGGATGCGATTAATCAAAAAACAGGAAGAGATTCTGTCAAAAAAATAACCATTGAAACCAGTCATATTTACTTAGATGAATCATATATTTCACAACACAGAGAAAGCACGGCTGGTTCCCATATCCTAATATCTGTCAGCGATAGTGGTATTGGAATAGACGAAAAAATCAAAGACAAGATTTTTGATCCTTTTTTCACTACAAAGGAACTTGGCATGGGAACAGGTTTGGGGCTTGCCACTGTATATGGAATTGTTAAACAAAACAACGGAAGCATTGGAGTCTATAGCGAACCGAATCATGGCACTGTATTTAAAATTTACTGGCCATCAACAGATAAAGAGATTTCATCTGAAATGAAAAATGAAGCTGTTAAAAAAGATGATTTGACAGGTCATGAAAGCATATTATTAGTGGAAGATAATATCGGCGTAAGAAATTATGCAAAGGAAGCATTAACTAAATTCGGATATCATGTTTACGCAGCTCAAAACGGGATAGATGCTCTGGAATCAATAAAAGTAGAGAATATACAGGTTGACATGCTTGTTACGGACATGATCATGCCTGGAATGAATGGTAAAGAATTGTCTTTAAGAGTAAAAGAAATTTTTCAGGAGATTAAAATTCTCTATATTTCTGGTTATACAAATAATCATATTGCTCATCAACGTATTTTAAAAGAAGGGATTCATCTTATTAATAAACCTTTCTCCATCACAGCTCTGATTAAGGGTGTGCGTAAAGTATTGGATAGCGGTTAATTTTATATTCTTATTCAATGAAGTTGTAGCTGCTAAGGGTCATCAAGCAACTGATGACTATCTTTTCCAGCGACTGCGTCGCAATTGTGCCGAAAGAAAATGCCTAAGAGAAACAAATTCGAAAAATTACGAAGAACGATAATAAAGCACTTAAGCCGAGAAAGCAATGTTGGTGAATTGTATAAAGACTTATTTGAAGAAAGCCACTCTATAATGCTCATAATTAACCCTGAGACTGGTGAAATCATAGACGCCAATTTCTCAGCATGCAAGTTTTATCAATATACTAAAGAACAGATTATAAAGATGAGCATAATGGATATTAATACGCTAAACCCAAAACAAATCAGTAAAAAGATGCAACATGCAAAAAAGGAAGAGCGTAATTACTTTAACTTTAACCACAAATTAGCAACAGGTAAGATTAGAGATGTTGAGGTCTATAGCAGCCCAATTATGCTTGCAGGACAAAAGGTATTGTATTCGATAATTCATGATATTACAGAGCGTTTAAGAATTGAAAAAGAGAGGGAAGTAATTATCACAAAACTTGAAAAAGCAAAGAAGGAAATAAAAACTTTAAAAGGAATTCTCCCTTTTTGCTCTTTTTGCAAAAAAATCCGTGACGCTAAAGGGAATTGGAAGGAAGTTGATGTTTACATCCATAATCATTCAGAAGCCGACATTAGTCACACGGTTTGTCCCGACTGTATGAGGAATTATTATCCGAAATATTCTAAAATTGAAAAAAAGAAAAAAGGGGGAAAATCTACTCTTGAGCCTTAATCAATAATTCCAGAATATTTTTAATTTGTTCCCTGAGATTTCTGTCTTTTTAAAGCTTTTCCCCAATACCCTCAAGAACATTGATCACAGAGGATGAGGGGACGAAGGTCTCTCTTATATTGCTCTCCCTGGTAATGACAATAAAAAATTGACCACCCAGAAATAATGATATAATTCAGGGTGATAAGGAAGTCTAATGCAAAAAAAAGTCTCAGTTGTAAAATATGAAAAGCCCATTGAATCTGTAGCAAAGGCAATAGAGCTTTCCGGAGCCCTGGATCATCTTAAAAGTGGCGACAGGGTCTTTATTAAGCCAAATATTGTATTCTGGTCCCGCAAGACTCAGTTGCCCCCTTGGGGAGTTATTACCACAAGCAGGGTTATGGAAGATTTCATCAGGCAGCTAAAAGATCGTGGAGCAGGACAGATTATAATCGGAGAAGGAATTACCCTGGATGATCCAAATGATACTAAAACCGCGGCAGATGCCTTTGAGAAACTTGGATATAATAAGCTGGCCAGATTATATGGCGTAAAGGTGGTTGATAATCTGCGGCAGGAATTCCGTCAAATGGACTTGGGAGATGGGGTCAAGCTGAATTTTTCAGCAAACTTGCTCGATTCAGATTTTGTGGCTAGCCTGCCTGTATTAAAAACCCATGCCCAGACCATGGTTTCTCTCAGCCAGAAAAATTTAAAGGGCTGTCTTGACATTGCCAGCCGCAAACTTTGCCATTCAGATAATATGGAACAAGATCTTGATTATCACCTGGCAAAATTAACTTCGATCCTGCCAAGGAGTTGCGCGCTTATCGACGGCATCTACACATTGGAACTAGGCCCAGGATACACCGGTCAGGCAAGACGCAGTGACATCCTGATCGCATCCCGGGATCTTTTGGCTGCGGATCTTGTCGGAACCGCGGCCTTGGGTCTGGACCCTGCGCAGGTTCCTTATCTGAATAAAATATGCAAGATAAAAAAATGCAGCTCTTCTCTTGAAGAAATTGAAATACAGGGAGAATCCATTGATAAGGTTACCCATCCGCATGCCTGGGATTTTCCCTATAACAAAGATGGAACCCTGCCCTTAAACCTGGAGCAAAAAGGCATTAAAGGTCTTTTATTTCCAAAATATGACCATAGTCTTTGCACCTATTGTTCAGGCTTAAACGGCCCTGTCCAGATGGCCATCATGAAGGCCTGGAACAAAGAACCATTTAATAATGTGGAGATTCTGACAGGCAAGCTTAGGTCTCCCACTCCCGGCATGGAGCACACAATCCTCATAGGAAAATGCCAGGTTAAACTCAACAAAAACAATCCTGCAATAAAAAATCCCTTATTAGTTCCCGGTTGTCCCCCAAATCTTGACAAACTCAAAACTGCCTTAAATAAGTCAGGGATTAAGGTAAAAGCCTCTTTCTTTGATAGGATGGATTCCCTTCCATCCATATTTATGCGGAAATATGCAAGAAGGCCTGAATTTTCCATGGATTTTTTTCAAGTCAAATAAATCTAATTTCAGGTTCCAAAATTCTTATTAATAGTTTAGAATAAATTAAACTTTTTTCTTATGTATCAAATAAAAAAAATGACCTATCAAAAAATTCAGGAATATCTCAAGGAATTTAGTAAGACAAGACCAAACGCAGGTAAAGATAAAGCAGCGCTGTTAGAGGTTGCCCTGTTTATTGAGGATGTATTCTCTCTGGTCCTCGATGATAAGGACATCTGTGAAGAGAATCTTGGGACATATGAGGCTGCTGAAATTTTCTTGCGTAAAATATTGAGAGAGCCCTGAAAGCTCCCAAAAAATAATAATCCTAATCAGGTAATGGCATGTGCGGAATTTGCGGAATAATAAATACCCGGAAGGCTCCTCCTGCTGATCTTCAACTACTGCTTAAAATGATCGGTCGGCTACGACATCGTGGCCCTGATTCATCGGGCTATTATCGTGATAGAGAAGTGGCACTGGGTCATACAAGGCTTGCCATTATCGATCTTGATGCAGGAACTCAACCCCTGGCAAATGAAGATGATACCATTTGGATCACTTTTAACGGTGAGATCTTCAATTACCTTGAACTGGCCCTGGAACTTACCAAATCGGGGCACCGATTTAAGACCAAAAGCGACACTGAAGTTATCATACATGCCTACGAAGAATGGGGTACAGGTTGTTTTGAGCGTTTTAACGGGCAATGGGCACTAGCCCTCTGGGACACCAAAAAAAAAGAGGTCATACTATCCCGTGACCGCCTGGGAATCAGACCTTTATACTATACAAACACCTCAGACAAGATATTATTTGCTTCCGAGATCAAATCTCTCTTTTCAGACAATACTGTAGAACGAGACTTCGATCCAGCCGGTCTCTCCGAAATCTTCACTTTCTGGAGTCCTATTGCCCCGAAAACAGCATTTAAGAATATTCAGGAGTTACGGCCCGGTCATTTTGCTATTATAAAAAATGGAAAAATAGAAAAAAGGGCTTACTGGTCAATCGATTTTCCTTCTTCAACCCCCCAAAGAACATCCAGTGAAGATGAGAATGCTGAGGCATTGCGCCAATCCTTGATCCAGGCATCCAAGTTAAGATTTACCAGAAGCGATGTCCCTGTAGGAGCCTATCTATCAGGAGGCATTGACTCATCAATCACGTCTTCCATTGTAAGCAAATATACACAATCTTCATTAAAGACCTTTTCTATCCGTTTTGCCGATGCAGAATTTGATGAGGGCCTGTTTCAACAGGAAATGGTACAAAGGCTCGGAGCTGATCATAGAGATGTCAAGGTCACCCCAAAAGCAATCGGAGATATTTTCCCCAAAGTAATCTGGCATACCGAACGACCAATATTACGCACTGCTCCAGCCCCCTTGTTTTTACTTTCCAGGCTGGTGCGCGAATCCGGATATAAAGTAGTTGTAACCGGAGAGGGAGCTGATGAAATGCTGGCAGGCTATGATATTTTCAGGGAGGCCCAGGTCCGCCATTTTTTATCCCGGAATCCGGATTCTAAAAAAAGGGGAGACATTATCCTGAGACTCTATCCCTGGCTGCAAAGATCCCCTGGTAAAGCGCCAGCCTTTGCACGGGCATTCTTCGCCAAAGGCCTTGATCCATTGGATCCTGGATTTTCACATCGTCCACGCTGGGATTCAACTTCCTCTATTCACATGATCCTTGACCCGGATTTTAAAAAGGAACTAACGAAAACAGATGTTGCAGAAGAATTCCTTAAAAAAATTCCCGATTCTTTTAAGGCCTGGGAACCCTTATGCAAGGCCCAATGGCTGGAAATGGTTTCCCTGCTTTCAGGCTACATCCTGTCTGCACAGGGAGACAGAATGCTAATGGCCAATTCAGTGGAAGGCCGGTTCCCTTTCCTGGATTGTGATTTTGTCAATTTTGCCAACAATCTTCCTCCACGTCATAAACTTCTTGGCCTGGACGAAAAACACCTGCTAAAAATCGCATTTAATGATCTGATCCCATCCAATATCCTGAGAAGACCTAAGCAACCGTATCGCGCGCCTGATGCCGCGAGCTTCTTTTATGGAGAGAAAATAGAATGGGTAGAGGAAATAACAAACAAAACATATCTTGCCAATGCGGGAATATTTAACCCCAAAGCAGTTTCACATCTGTTTGACAAGGCCTATAAGGTTAAAGGGCAAAAAATGAGTAATACCGATAATATGCGTATAGTGGCAATCCTGTCCACAATGTTGACATATTATCATTTTATTGAAGCAAATGGGATAGAAAATATTGATGAGCGACCTCCCGAGCCAATAAAAATAATCGATATGGTCAATAATTGATAGACTCGCTTAACAGGCAGAGGGCATGTCTGCGTGCAGTATATACAGACAGGAGGATAAGCCCCGGCTGTCAAAATAGGATGTAAAGGAAAGTCAGACAATCATCTCTTATAATATTTTTCATTTACCTTTATCCCCGAAAGAAAGAATAAAGGTAAATGTTTTAACTTGCTACGCTTGCGAGACTCCGAACCTAACCTAAATCTAAGCGCCAATTCTGCAAATTTATTTTTGAGCGAATCCTTAAGGATGAAAAGGACTTCTTTATACCAGTGTAAAGGTAGGCCTTGCCTGATTTCCAGGAGCATACCTATCTCCAGGAAAATTTCTAAAGCTAAGCTTAACTTCTTTCCCTATTATATCCATTGTTGTTTCACTGGGTTCAACATTAGCTATATTACCCATTATCCACGGACCTTGATCAAGCTCAACAAGGGCAGTAATATAAGGGGCTTCATTTTCTCTGCCTTCGGGGGCCACGCTAACAACTGTGAATGTGACAATTTTTCCCTTCTTGGTTACTTCAACAATTTCAAGATTTGTGCCTCCACATTCTTGACATGTCATCTTTGGTGGTACAGTAATATTATTACAATCGCTGCACTTTAGACCAAGTAATTTTCCCTTTCCAAGCGCCTTACTATAATCTTTAAATAAAAGCTTATATTCCATTATCCCTCCTTTACCATCCTTTTTCCATTATTAAATTACAAATCACCCCGTCTCCACCAAGAGTATCTGTTATCCCGATTTTGGCGCCTTCAACTTGTCTTACTCCACACTCTCCCCTGAGTTGGTGGTATATCTCTGCAACCTGAGAAGGGCCTGTTGCTCCAATAGGATGGCCTTTTGATTTTAGGCCGCCGGAAACATTAATAGGAATTTTACCTCCAATCTTGGCTTCACCTTTTGCCCAGGCATCTCCTGCAGTGCCAAATTCGAAGAAGCCCAAACTCTCGGCTGCAATTATGCTCGCGATTGAAAAACAGTCATGAAGTTCGCAGACATCCACATCATTGGGTGTAATACCAGCCATATCATAGGCCTGTTTAATGGATACCTCTCTTGACTTGATCCTGGGAAGATGATCCTTTTGAGAGCTCAACCTTCCTGATGAGGACTGACCTACTCCAGTAATATAAACGGGTTTATCAGTAAGTTCCTTTGCCTTTTCCTCTGATGCCAGAACAATAACTGCAGCTCCATCTGTAAAAGGACAACAGTCTAATAATTGAAGAGGCGAACATACCATGAAACCTTTTAATACATTCTCGACCGTAATCTCTTTTTTAAACTGGGCATTTGGATTATGTATGCCATAAGCATGAGATTGGACTGATATATTAGCCATCTGTTCTTTAAGCTTCTCAAGGGGTACATTATAATGTTTTGAATATAGATGAGTTAACATTCCAAACATTGCGGGGAAAGTCATTCCGGCAGGGTATTCATAATGACTATCAGTAAACATCGCAAATGTTCGGGTAGCAAGAGAAGTCCCAATGCTTGCCGCCCTTTCAACGCCTCCAACAAGAACCAGATCATAAAACCCTGACGCGATCCAGATAAAGGCATCCCTTACCGCCAGGGATCCGGAAGCACAGGCCCCTTCAAATCTGGTGGCCGGAACATTAAATGCCCCAATATCATTGGCCACATATGATTGAAGCATGGCCTGACCTTCAGAAAAATCACCAAGACAATTCCCCAAATTAAGGGCCTGAATATCTTTAGCCTTTATATTAGCCTCATTAATTGCATCCATTGCAGCCTCAGAGAAGAGTTCTACGGATGTCTTCTCAGTTGCAAAGGTAAATGGTGTATGTCCTGCTCCAACAATTGCTACTTTTTTCAATATCCTTTCCTCCTTTCAAAAAAATATAAGTTCATGCAACAACTATGCGAACATTTAATCCTTTAAGATTATCAGCGTTTCCTCTTAAACTATGTACTTTATTGCAGAAGCTAAGCATCTCTGCCAATATAAAGCAACACGTTTTCATAAACAAATCCCTTGGATTGTTGCTTTTTAGGGTATTTTGCTATTATCCATATCTCTTGAGATATAATACGAAAAATACATATCATATTTGATTTAATTATTCATCTTATTTGATATGCCTTGCAAAAGAATAAAGGGGTCAGGCCTGGATATTTG
>DAOWOF010000079.1 GCA_030642205.1 Desulfobacteraceae bacterium
CCTAATGAGACATAATAAAGGGCGGTCTTCGGGCTTTTGGTTATTTGCTCCTTACATCTGTTGATAGCCATATCTAATTGATTTTTCTTTACCAAATGCCTTATAAGCTGATTTAGCGATGGGACAAAGGAGGGGTCCCTTTCAAGTGCCTTCTCAAAGAAGGTTAAGGCAATCTTCACATTTTTTTTGGATAGGTTCAAGAGCCCCTTTTGATGGTAGGGAACCGCTGAGGTGGGCTCCAGTCTTATTAAATGATCAATATATTTCAGGCCCTCATCCGGTTTATTCATGGTCATTGAAAGTCTGCCCAGGGAGGATAGTGCAGATTTATTATCAGGTTCCATTCCAAGTATTTTTTGCAATTGCTGTTGTGCCAAAGGCAGTTTCCCCGCCTTTAGATACATATCAACCAAGCCTTTATGGGCCTGAATTATTTTAGGATTAAGCTCAATAACCTTTTTAAAATTCTCCTCTGCCAGATTAGGTTCACTGTTCAGTGCATGTGCCCTGGCCAGTTTTAGATAAATTGGAATATCTTCTGGTGCATGATTTAAGACAGTCCTGTAAGCGGAAATTGCTCCTATAAAATCTCTTTTAATGGCTAGAATATCCCCTTTTAATGCCCAGGCCCTTGAATCATCTCTATTTTCCTTTAAAATTTCACCTAAAAGTTCAAGGGCATCCTTATTATTTTTTGCCTTAAAACAAATATTCGCTTTCAAGAATTTGGCCCGTAAATAATCTGGCCCTCTGGTCACCCTGGTCAGGAATTGATCTACTACCTCCAGAGCTTTGGGTATAGACTTTTGCCATATATAGTATCTGGCTAATAATTCATAGGCCTTAATTTTTTCAGGCATATCGTTAATAAGCTCTTTTAATGCATAAAGCATATCCTCTTTTTGATTCCTTTTTGAATAAAATTCAACCAGGGTCAGACGCAGATTCTCATCATCCCGGTTTGCATTAATCAAATCCTTTAAGATCTTTTCAGCCTCCTGGAATTTTTTTATTCGAGTATAAAAATAAGCCAGCAGCAATCGAAACATGTTTTGATCGGGGTAAAAAGAAATAAGCTTTTGGTGATGATCCTCAGCCCTTTTCAATTTGCCCGTCTTCTCAAAGATTTTTGCTAAAAATAGATTGGCTTTTTTATTTTCAGGATCCTTTTTTAAAAAACTGTTGAGTAATCTGGCTGCCTCAATAAAATCATTATTCTCAACTTTAAGCCCTGCCAATGAGAGGTAAGCTTCTATTCTCTCCGGTTTTTTCTCAATGAGTTCTTTTAAGATTTTAGTAGCAGCAACTTGTTTTTTTTCTTTCATGAGACAAGAAGCGCTTAATAGTAAGGCATCCACATTCTCAGGTTCTTTGGATAATACAAATATAGCCTTTTCTCTGGCTGCATTAATGTCTTTTCCAGAAAACAACATGATTTCACCCAACTTCACCTGGGCAACCAGAATTTGAGGATCCAGCTCCACCGCCTTGGAAAAAGCCCCATAGGCATGTTTAATATTTTTTTCCTTAATCTCCAGTTGACCTAATTTAGAATAGGCTTGCGCGAATTTAGGATCTATCTGAATAGCATTTTTGAACTCTAAACGGGCCTTTTTATGTTGCCCCGCTTCAAGCAGTGTTTTCCCTTTGTTATAAAATTTCATCTTTTTATCTTCCAGGCTGCCGCATGCAAGAAGAGATGAGACTAAAATAAAGATTAAAATATTAAAATAAATAAATTTTATCTTCAAACTTGTTTTCATTTTTTTCCACCAGTATTGCAAGAATTATTTATGTCCAGTACACGACCCTAGATAATGCCGCGCATACCAACAACCAGCATCAAAGTCGCGGTTGAAACTCCAAATTTGGTTATTCTTCCCCGAAGTTCTCCCATGAGAACTTCATAGCTAAACAAAAGTACTATTATTTTAGCTGCTAAAAATCCCATATGATAACTCCTAATTTGAGGATCAATTAGATTAGGAACAAAGGCAATAAAAAGGATCAGAAAATCCAGTGGTGTTGATCGAAATCCATCTTTTCGTCTGGTGAATCTAAGCGTTAAAGATACACCTATAGCTAGTACCACAAATGAAAAATTATAGATATATTCTATTGTTGGCATCATCCAGCCTTGTGCATTAGTTTCACCAATGAAAAGGAGAAAAGGAATAATCATATAAAGTGACAGTCTAAGTATACCGCTGACCCATTTCTTCTTTGTAAACCATACCCCAAGGATAAGAGCAAACAGGATAATAGAACAGATTGAAATGGTTTTTGGTATTTTGTTTGGAACAAAACAGGTAAAAAAAAATATCAGAGGGATACCTGCTTCTATTGATTTAAATAGAACTTTGATTAAAATTTCTTCTGGGAAGATATCCCTTACTGGCCTTTTAAAATATTGAGGCAGGTGTCGTAACCGGTTTATCTTCCAACCTTTCTTTGCAACAACAGAGATAGACTTAAAAATGACTCCAGCAAATGCAAGATACAGCATCAAAATAAATACTTCAGAGTAGAACCTGAAGATATATCCAAGAGAAATTAATCCTGCCTGCAGGATATAAATCAGAAGAACTGCTTCATTATGTGAAAGGCCCAAGTGGATAAATTTGTGATGGAAATGACCTTTATCAGCAATAAAAGGCGAATTGCCTTTACTAATGCGCTTCACAAAAACAGTTAAGGTATCCAGAACAGGGTATCCCATTAGTATAAGAGGTAATAAGCGGCATAATGGATTATGTGCCTGTGTAAGGCTCAGCGCCAGTGTGATAGCAAAAAATCCTAGAATCTGACTCCCTGCATCACCCATAAATAGAATTGCAGGATGTGTATTATACCTCAAAAATCCTATAATAGAGCCTATAATAGCAAAGGCAAGAAAACATATTATTACCTGATCCGCTTGATATGCGAGATATCCAATACAAATAAAACTAAGAAGTGAAATTCCTCCTGCCAGGCCATCCAGGCCATCTGCGAGATTAAAGGCATTTATCACCCCCACAATTACAAAAATTGTTAAAGGGATAGAATACCAATCAGAAAGTATTAGATCGTATCCACAAAAAGTACCTATAATCTTGATCTTGATGCCTCCATAAAAAACCACAATTATAGCTGCAATTAATTGTCCTGATAATTTTGCCTGATAGTTGATTCCCTTAAAATCATCAATCGTTCCAAACAAGAACACCACCAAGGCCCCCATTAGAATCGCGGTAAGCAAGTCACTTTCAGGCCCCCAAAGAATAACAGGGGCAAAAATGCCAAGTGCCATGGCCGGTCCCCCTGTCTTGGGTATTGGATTGAGATGCAATTTTCGTTTATTGGGAATATCCATGATATTCAGCCTGACGGCCAATTTTTTAAAAATCGGGATCAGCATAATTGTTAGAAACATAGAGAGGATTATGGAAGCCAGATATATCATAAGACATTCTTCATTAAAATTAATTGATATTTAAAAAATGCTTTTTGCCAGTGATGATAAACCAGGATGAAAAATATAGAAAAAAATTTACCACCCAACTCACCTGGCCAATAGAAAAGAAATCCGGTTATTAACCGGGTAAAAGACCCAACCATGAATGAGTCAAAATAATTTTAAAACTAAAAAATGAGCTTTACTGGATATAACCCTGATCTTCAAGATATAGCAGTATTTCCTGAGCAGCTTCCTCCGGAGTCATCTCACTTGTATCAATAGTGATCTCGGGGTTGGATGGAAGTTCATAGGGATCATCAATTCCGGTTACACCTTTAATTTTTCCTGCCTTTGCCTCAGCATAAAGCCCCTTTCGATCCCGTTGTTCGCAGATTAATAGAGGGGTTGCCATGTAGACCTCCACATAGCCGCCATATTGACTGATAAGTTCTCTGTTTTGCAATCGTGGTTTCTCATAGGGAGCAATGGGGGCACAAATAGCTATTCCGCGATTTTTTGTAATTTCACTAGCCACAAATCCAATACGGATAATATTAAGATTCCGGTGTTCCTCTGAAAAGCTCAGCTCACTTGAAAGATTTTTCCTGACAATATCACCATCAAGAAGGGACACCGGCCTATCACGCATTTCCATAAATTTGACCATTAAGACCTTTGCTACAGTTGATTTTCCTGCTCCGGAAAGTCCTGTCATAAAAATAGTAATGCCTTGTTTTGATCTAGGCGGATAGGCCTGCCTGAGCTCTGATACAACCTCCTGGTATGAAAACCATTCAGGTATTTCAAGTCCCGCTTCCAGTCTCCTTCGCAGTTCATTTGATGATATATGTTTTACATTTAAATTCGGCCCCACCTCATCTTCAGGAATGTATTGGGCTTTATCTTCAACATAGACCATATGCTTTAATGGAATCATCAAAATTCCGGTATCTTCTTCAAAAGATTTGACCAATTCCTGGGCAGCATGTCTAGGGTAGAATCGTTCCTTTTTCCCATTAGTGTTAAATGGATCACCATGATCATCGGCCACCATAAAATGGCTGCACCCATAATTCTTGCGTACGATTGCATGCCATAAGGCTTCTCGGGGGCCTGCTTTTCTCATTGCTAAAGGTATTAACCCAAGAGCAGCTATATTTTTTGGATATTTTTTAATTATTTCAAGATAACACCTCACCTGAGTAAAGTGATCCAGATCTCCAGAATGTCTTAGTCCCACAACAGGCTGTATAAAGATATTTGCGTTTGCTTCCCGTGCAGCATGCAGGGTCATCTCTTTATGGGCGCAATGGAGATGTTTTTCAGTCTGAAACCCTATGACATTACGCCATCCATTTTCAGCAAACCGTCTATGAGCTGTTGCGGGAGTCAACCTGAACTCTTTAAAATCATAATGAACAGGCAAGTGGATGCCTTCAAGAACTCCGCCAATATACCAGGGGCCAATTTGTTCATAAAGCATCCTGACACCAGGATGCCTTTCCGGATCATCAGTTCCAAATATTAAACGTGCCTCTTCTTTTTTATCTGGCTGCCATTTATCCTCGATATTAAGAACTGCCAACATAAAACCTTCTTCATCTCTTAAGGCTAAAGGCTGCTCATTATCAAGAATTTGAGCTATTTTTTCCGGAATATCCAGACAAATCGGCATTGGCCATACAGTGCCATCGACAAGACGCATCTTTGTTAAAACAGATTCATAGTCTTTTTGATTTAGATATCCTCGCAAAGGATAAAAAGCACGGTTTAATAGCAACTCAAGGTCACATAATTGTCTCTTATTGAGAAAAACAGAAGGATAATTAATGGAGTCATTTTTTAAGGCTTGAATTCTTCTGAAATGCACTAAGAGGGTTTCAGAATAATCATTATCAATTTTGACTGGCATAATAGATCACCTTTATTGTTGATGGGCTTGTACAAGTTCATCAACAGGCCGATGGAGGGTACGCCATGGCCTGAGAGGGAAGTTAAAACATTTGAATTCATTTTAAAATGGCTGCGGACATTTTTTTACTCAGTTATCATCATCCGTGCGTTTAAGAAGATAACAAACCAATGAAAAACTTTATTTACATCAGTCCAATATAGATCAAGCTGCAATTTTAAGACCAAATTCAAAAACGCTGAACATACCATTCATGTGTAGGCATTATACCTTTCTTCAGACTAATTTTTGGCTTCCAGCCCAGAGATAATATCTTTAAGGTATCCAACAACTTTATTGGTATTCCATCTGGTTTACCAGAATCAAATACCAGTTTTTCTTTAAAGCCTTATTATTCCTCCGTTGATCAAAATAATTCACAAGTTTTTTGTTTCTGCAAGAGGCTCCCGATATTGATTATTCCACTGCTGTTGTAATTGCTCATTAAAAAACAATGGCATCTGCCAGGTCATCCACATAGAAGAATTCTCTTCTGGGTGTTCCTGTCCCCCAAAGAGTAATAGCATCCCTTCTTTTGCCCTCAGTTTTTTTAATATTGCGGACCCGATTAATCCTCGATGCCCTGCAATGTAGATGCGGGCTTCCTTTGGTATGGGGAATGATGAATCGCTTATTTTGCTTTTTATGGTTTATAAAGGATGCCAACAGGATCACAAATATTCAATCGCAAATAAGGTGTACTGAGAAATTGGATCAATCTCTTTTCTTGTTTAGAACCGTTCCAATTACATTTTTATCCTTAATTAATCCTGTAGCACGGCGTAGTTCGGATATAGTGGTTCTCTCCGATTCCACTACTAATAGGATACCATCAGTAAAATCAGCACACACCAATGAATCGGCATTTGATAAAAGAGAAGAGGTATCAAAAATAATCAATCGGTTAGAATAGCGTTTTTTCATCTCTCTAACCAATGATTCCATTCTGGGCGAATTTAGAAGTTCAGTAGAATTGTATACCGGTTTGCCTGCAGGAAGGATGACCAATTTTTGAATCCCGGGATTTAATAATAGATCTGGGATCTCTGTTTTATGCAGCAGATAATCAGTCAGGCCTATTTCTTCATCAAAGCCAAAATATTTGTCGATGGAAGGACTTTTTAGATTTGCATCAATAAGAAGAACCGTCTTATCAAGTTGCTGAGATATACTTATGGCAAGATTAACTGCTATAAAAGTTTTACCTTCAGAAGGATTGGAGCTTGTTACCATAAAACTAGTCCCATTAGTTTCCTCCAGCTTATTTAGAATCTGTGTTTGCAATATCTTTATCTTATTAGTTAGACGATCTTCTTTTAAGTGGGAGCCAATCCTGTTGTTCTCAAGGGCAGCGGGAATATAATCAACTATTCTGGTGTAAGTATATTCTGGGGTTACAATTTCAACTGTCTCATCAAAATTAATGTTCCTTTTCTGATTGGATCGATCAATCTTTACAAGTGATTCAGAGGTTATCATACCCATATCCTGAACATCTTCCTGTTCAGGAGTGTCCTCTTCTTCAAGAAGAGCATCCCCTCTTTCCTCATTAAAAGAATAATCGGCATTTAATTGAGAAGGATCGTCTGAGATACTATGCATAGTAGAATCTGTTTTATCTTCCTGGTGACTAAGATTGTCGCTTCCACGGTTATCTTTTGCAGCCTTTTTAAGTGCCAGTGTAAATATTGGCTCTACTTTGGTCATAGTAGAGTCACGAGATGAATTGTTGTCTAACTTGGATTTGGAATAGAGTAAATCGGTTTTATTTTTCCTCTTCATCTTATAACTCCCTAAACTCTCTAACAATAAGGCCATACCATAACACATAGGATATGATTTAATAAATGATCTATCATATCCTGATAAGCATTCTGGTTTGAATTTTATACCATAATATATCCAAAGGAATTAGAGAAAAATTGATGATTATCAAGGCTAAAATGATTATGCTAATAGCAGCAAAAGAAAAGATTATATTCTTCTTTCGCTGCCTCTGCCGATCCTTATCCCTCCTGACATGATGGATAGTCGATAAAACAGGGTAGCCAGTAATACTACTCAATTGATCTGTCGTTTTGATGGTAGTATCCATGTCTTCGGATATTGCAGCTATACCCAAGGCTATACCAAAAGAAAGAATGAAACCAATTATAATAATTACGATTCGATTTGGTTTATAAGGCTTTTCAGGATATTGAGCTGATTCAATAATTGTGAAGCGTTCCCCCCGCTTGGATTCCTCCATACCCTGAGCAATATCGGCCGCCATAAGTTTGTTCTTGATTTCGTTATATTTGGATCTGGCATTTTCATAGTCAAGCATCATATTATTATAAGCTTTTTCAACCATTGGAGTGCTTTCTATCTTTTTTTGATACTTGGCTATTTCATCTTTTATTCGCTTTTTCTCTTCATAAAACTTGGCAATCTCCATCTCTGAGGACGCAATTTGAACCTTAAGACTAATATATGCCGGATTATCGGGATTTTGCTCAACAAAATCTTTTGTAATCTGATCAGTCTTCATTTTGATAACTTCTTCATTTAGAATAAGCAGCTCATTATTCAATTTAATCAAATCAGGATGTTTAGGGCCTAATTTATTCCTCATAACTGCTAATAGACTGGATAATTCTTCCAGGCGTTTTATCTTTTCAATTGAATTATTAGATCCCCCAACCGTAGACTCCAATTCATTAATTTCATTTTTAACTCTTCTGACATCAGGATGCTTTTCAGAGAACCGGCTCTTGAGACTGATCAGTTGGAGATGTAAAAGTTTAAGCCGTTCGCTGGGGTTCAACATAACTTCTCCACCCATGCCAATAAGGGGCTTTAAAGGATCGATATTAGATATTTGGCTTTCCAGGTAAATTTTTCTATCCTTTAACGCGTAAATTTGTGAATTAATCTGATCAAAATCCCTTTCCAGGCGGGTAACCGCCTGGAGATTGACAGCCGTATATTCAGGCAGTTCTCCGATATGAGCTTTTTTAAAGTCGCTAATTTTAGTCTGGATAAAATCTATCTGGCTTTTTAGCTGATTGCCTTCAGCCTGTAAAAATGAAGTAAGGCTGGAAGCCCTTTGTCCCCTTGAACGTAAATTTTCTTCAAGGTAAAGGGATGCAAGGACATTTGCCACCTTTTGAACTTTTTCAGGATTTTTTCCCTGATAGGATAGACTAAAGGCAATAGTAGCAGAGGTAGGCCTTCCTGTTCGTCGGTCAATAACATCCGCTCTGATAGTGTCGAGGATAATGTCTTTACGCATCTTGTCTATTATTTCTTCAGTAGCATAATGCTCCTGCATCTCGGCATATAGACCATATTTTTTAATGATCCTCATTAATTTAATGCGGCTCATGATTTGCTGGGTTATTACCTGTAAGCGCTCCTCTACAAAACCTGTAATAGTCGTTTGAACATATTCCTGGGGTATTAATTGATTTTCAATCAGTATTGTCGATTTTGAGAGATAAACAGGGGGTAACATAAGAGCAATAATTGTCCCTAAGAGCATAATAGGCAAAAAGAAAACGATAAAAACAGATCTTCTTCGTCTGATAATCCCCTTAAAATCATTTATAGAAAGTTTTTCATTCATGATATTTCTTCTCTGTTAGTACCTTACTCCTGAAATCCTGTCATAAAAAACAAGAAAATCGTTATATGGTATCAGTTGTCAGTTATCAGTTATCAGCAAAAGCATATTTATACTAATTTATCTTCC
>DAOWOF010000157.1 GCA_030642205.1 Desulfobacteraceae bacterium
AAAGAGCGCGAATTCAATTGATTTAGCCATATTTATTACCCAGGCTTCCCGCCTGGATGTCCCTTTGGAGTTAATAGTTGGGCCAGGGGTATTACAGCCCACGATTGCCCAGCTTCGCGCTTCTTCAAGGGTTGTTTCATCTCCATACATGTCCAGTATTGATGCTATTGCCACTTCATCATTTTTGATGGATGGATGCCCCAACCCGGTTCTCATTACTTCAACCATTCTCGTGAAGTTCGCATCCGAGGTCTTTGTGCACCATCGATATTTGGTGTCCGGAAAATGGAATCTGTATCCATCATACATGTCAAGTATTAGTCTGGTTAAATCATTTGCGGCATCCTGGCCGCTAGATGTTTGCCCTGCCAGGGTCCACACTGCCGCGTCTCTTATACCCATCACGCTTTTTCCCAAGGCAAACCTGGCGGCAAGGGCTCCTCCTATCTCCTGCATTTTAGCCGCAAGGCAGGCAAAGAGCTCAACAGCCTGGACCCTGCTCATTGTTTTGTCCTTTAGCACATCCTTATCATACCATTCCATGAATACTTGATCCGGCCGGAATGTAATGCCTGAACTTCCTCCAATTTCAATCTGACCGTAAGTTACAACCAGGCAAAACCAGTAAAGCTGCACTGCTTCCCAGAATGTCCTTGGAACGTTTTCGGATATCCATTCACAATTATTTGCCACTTGTGTTGCAATCATTTTTGACTTTTCATCCGGCATCCCGGAGATTTTTTTCCTTGCCTCTGCGGCATATCTTTTTATCCACCTTATAACCGCCTCTGTAGCGCGGATGGCATTCTTGCAATTAATAATATGGTCATTTAATACTTCGATTTGTTCTCCTGACGCGGTTGAAAGCTCTTTTTCAAAGGCTTCCTGAGTTTTTTTCTTTAAATTTATGACTTCCCTCAAGCCTAGCCTGAGATACCAGTCATGATCAGGATTGGCGCGCATTCCTCCGGATCCGGCCGCCTCAAAATATCTTGCAGGATAATTAGGATAAAAATACATATTAAAAAGGGTTTCATCCCACTTGCTCTTTACGGCTTCGGCCGGATTATTTCTCAAAGCCATTTTTTCCATTGTTTTCCATCTATCATCACCTGGGGAGGTCTTTATTTTTTCCTTGTTTTCCCATACATAAGCTCTTCCTGTCGCTTGTTCTCCCATAACCATGAGCATCCAGGGAAGAGACATCAGGCAGTATGGAATCCCGTGTTCATCGCTGGAGTGGTGCCCTACAAGCATCTCATAAGGTCTGATGGTAAGCTTTTGCTCATCCAGATATTCCTCCAGGAATTGAACGCATAAATCCGAGACATGGATGTCCGGATTCTCACCCCATATTCGGGCCATTATATGAGATTTTGTCGCGTCAATATACCATTCCTTGTCTGAAAAAAATCCCCTCTCAGGGTCTTCATACTCTCCAGGATCATCTATACAAGCCTTATCAGACGCTTCCCATCTGAACTTCCACATCTCGGGCGTAACGTACTGCCAACCTTCACTTGTGGGCATGCCTGCCGTATCAAGGGTTATTCCTACTGACTTTGGATCTAGTAAGTAGTCTGCCATTTTTTTATCTCCTTTTAATCCTTTTAATTTTAATTTAATGGCAATCTTTTATCCAGCTATTCGCCTCAGCTAAGGTTAATAAATTATTAGCTAGAATCCATCCATTAATGAGATCATTTGCTATCCAGGGATAGGCTCTACATAACATCGTGGCATCTTGGTTATTAACAATAATAAAAATTTAAAGGGGAGTGTCTAATGATATATAGATTTAGTTAGAGCCGAACGAAAAATACTGGTTTCATTCAGGCACTAATTAGACTATATATTGCTTAACTGTATTAAGTTTAGTTAGATATGCGTTAGGCTTGTTTGTTTGCTGACAGGTAGAGGTAAGAAATCGATTTGTTAGAGATTAAGCTTTTAGTTTTATCCATAGCTATAGTCTTTGAAGAAGGACGAAAAACAAGGAAAAAGAGTACTTTCCCCTCATTTTTCGTCTTAAACTATCTAAAGTTCATGATCTACACGCGCCATAATGGCATCCTGAACAAATGCAGGCAAATCAGTATAGTAGGCATTATATCCGGATACCCTTACCATGAGATATGGATATTTATCCGGATTTTTCTGAGCATCTTGATAGATATCCTTGGACAGGAAGTTGACCTGTAACTGCGACTGGCCACCCATAAGTCCTGCCTTGAGATAATCTATAAGCTTTTTAAGTCCCGCAGGGCCAGCCACCGAAGGATAATCAATCTTCATATTATATATCCAGGCCTTGAATTTTTCCTGGTCAATCTTCAGGGCTGATTTCATCCTTGCCCATGGGCCTGATTTATCAAAATCGGCATGAGGATTAAGTCCTCCATCGCATAATGGTGAATAGGCGTCTCGACCATTAGGCAAGGCTCCTATAGTCTGACCATGGTGATATATCAAAGTCAAAGGAAGCGCATTCGCGAATACAGGTTTACCCCTGTCATCCTTGATTGTCAAAGCTATCTTATAGACATCATCAGTGGCTTTTTTCACTATCATATCAGCGTAATCATTGTCATTTCCAAATTTTGGCGCGTCTCTGAAGTCCTGTTTCATCTTCTCATAGCCTTTCCAGTCGGCTTTCATTCCTTCAAGAAGCTCTGCCATGGTATATTTCTTTTTATCAAAAACGCAGTATTTTACGCCAGTAAGTGAATCCATGATATCAACCCAGCCCGCCCAGGTCTGGAAGGCATACCTCGGTGTTACTGTCTCTGTTACTATATCGTCTCCTGTATCCAGGCATACCTTGTAAAGG
This sequence comes from Desulfobacteraceae bacterium, assembly GCA_030642205.1. GTDB lineage: Bacteria > Desulfobacterota > DSM-4660 > Desulfatiglandales > Desulfatiglandaceae > DAOWOF01. Next base: position 2,831 of record DAOWOF010000157.1, read on the forward strand.
GCGGATAAAAATGGACGGCGAGATACTTTTCCCCAAGCCTTAAACATGTCATTTCGACAATTTATTTCAGTCCGCGCCATCCACTCATACTGCTTAAGCCATGCCTGATAAAATTCCTCGTATGTTTTAAATGCAGTTGGATCACCGGATTCTACGGTTTTGACCCACTCAAAACCTTCCTGTGGGTCCTGGCCGTTAAATAGCGCAAATTCAATTGATTTAGCCATATTTATTACCCAGGCTTCCCTCCTGGATGTTCCTTTGGAGTTAATAGTCGGTCCAGGGGTATTACAGCCTACAATTGCCCAGCTTCTTGCTTCTTCAAGGGTTGTTTCGTCACCATACATATCCAGTATTGATGCTATAGTCACCTCATCATTTTTGATGGATGGATGCCCCAATCCGGTTCTCATTACTTCAACCATTCTCTTGAAACTTTTATCTGAGGTTTTTGTACACCACCGATACTTGGAGTCAGGGAAATGGAATCTGTATCCATCGTACATATCAAGTATCAACGTGGTCAAATCATTTGAAGCATCCTGGCCGCTAGATGTTTGCCCTGCCAGTGTCCATACTGCCGCGTCCCTCAGACCAATAACGCTTTTTCCCAGAGCAAATCTGGTTCCCAGTTGGCCGCTTGACTCCTGCATTTTAACTGCAAGACAAGCAAATAACTCCATAGCCTGGACTCTGCTCATTGTTTTATCATTTAGCACATCCTTTTCATACCATTGCCAGAATACTTGATCAGGCCGGAATGTAATGCCGCCGCTTCCTCCAATCTCAATCTGACCATAAGTCACGACCAGGCAAAGCCAGTAAAGCTGCACTGCTTCCCAGAATGTCCTGGGAACGTTCTCTGCTATCCATTCACAATTATTTGCCACTTGTATCGCAATCATCTTTGACTTTTCATCCGGCATATCAGAGGCTTTTTCCCTTGCCTCCACGGCATATCTTTTTATCCACCTTATAACCGCTTCCGTAGCGCGGATAGAGCTTTTGCAATTAATAATCTTTTCCTTTAATGATTCGGCTTGTTCCCCTGAAGCACCTTCAAGCTTTTTTTCAAATGCTTCCTGACTTTTTTTCTTTAAATTTACGATTTCCCTCAAACCTAGCTTGAGATACCAGTCATGGTCAGGATTGGCGCGCATTCCGGAAGATCCGGCTGACTCAAAATACCTTGCGGGGTAATGAGGATAAAAATACATATTAAAAAGGGTTTCAGGCCACTTGCCCTTTACGGCTTCTGCCGGGTTGCTTCTCAGGGCCATTTTTTCCATTACATTCCATTTATCATCGCCTATGTTTACCTTTACCTTTTCCTTGTTTTCCCATACATAAGCTCTCCCTGTTGTTTGCTCTCCCATCACCATGAGCATCCAGGGAAGAGACATTAGACAATAAGGAATCCCATGCTCATCGCTGGATTGGTGCCCTACAATCATCTCATAAGGTCTGATGGTAAGCTTCTGGGTATCCAGATATTCCTCCAGAAATTGAGTGCATAAATCCGATACATGGATGTCAGGATTCTTTCCCCATATCCGAGCCATTATATGGGATTTTGTCGCATCCAGGTACCAGTCCTGATCAGAAAAGAAACCCCGATCTGAATCTTTATAGGTTCCAGGGTCATCTATACACGCCTTATCAGATGCTTCCCATCTAAACTTCCACATCTCTGGTGTAACATATTTCCAGCCTTCACTTGTGGGCATACCTGCAGTATTAAGAGTTATTCCTACTGATGCTGGATCCAATAAATAATCTGACATTTTATCCTCTCCTTTTAATACTTTTAGCTTTAGTTTAAGTATAATTTTTTATTTAGTCATTTGTCTTAGCTAAGGTTAATAATTATTAGCTAGAATCCATCCACAAATGAGATATTTTGCTCTACAGGAATAGACACTACCTAATATTAATGGTGTGTTAATTCTTAAAATATCTTCGATAAAAATTTAAAGGAATAAGAGTGTAATGATATATAAACTTAGCTAAATTAGGTTTAGTTAGGTTGGATTTTGTCAGACCATGTGCATCTTAAACATGTTAAGTTTAGTTATGTATATGCTAGAATTGTTTATCCTGAGGTTGCTGACAAGTAAAGATAATAAATTGTTTTTTAGAGATTAAGCTTTTAGCCTTACCCTATAGAATAAGGACGAAAAACAAAGAAAAAATATTTTTCCTTTGTTTTTCGTCTTACACTATCTAAAGTTCATGATCTACACGCGCCATAATGGCATTTTGAACAAATTCAGGCAAATCACAGTAGTAAGCATTATATCCGGATACCCTTACCATGAGATATGGATATTTATCAGGATTTTTCTGAGCATCTTCATAGATATCCTTGGATAGAAAATTGATCTGTAACTGCGACTGACCACCCATAAGTCCAGCCTTGAGATAATCCACAAGCTTCTTAAGCCCCGCGGGACCAGCTACTGAAGGATAATCTATTTTCATATTATATATCCAGGCCTTGAATTTTTCCTGGTCAATTTTCAGAGCTGACTTCATCCTTGCCCATGGGCCTGATCTATCAAAATCAGCATGAGGATTAATCCCTCCATCGCATAATGGAGTAAAAGCATCTCTACCGCTAGGCAAGGCGCCAATTGTTGATCCATGATGGTAGATCAAGGTCACAGTAAGCGCGTTTGCGAATACAGGTTTGCCTCTATCATCTAGGATTGACCAGGCTAGATTATAAACATCATCAGTGGCTCTTTTAACTATCATGTCCGCGTAATCATCATCATTGCCAAATTTTGGCGCGTCCCTGAAGTCCTGCCTCATTTGCTCATGGCCTTTCCAGTTAGCTTTAATTCCTTCAAGCATCTCTGCCATGGTATATTTCTTTTTGTCAAAAACGCAGTACTTCACACCAACAAGCGCATCCATAATATCAACCCAGCCAGCCCATGTCTGGAAGGAATATCTTGGAGTCACCGTCTCTTGCACTATATCATCGCCTGTGTCCAGGCAT
>DAOWOF010000158.1 GCA_030642205.1 Desulfobacteraceae bacterium
CCCCCCTGGGACCTGATTATTTTATTTCAACAATTTCAAATTCCTGTATCCCCATAGGAGATTTCACCTTGATCTCATCCCCCTGTTCTTTGCCAATCAAGGCCTGCCCTATGGGGGATGTAACAGAGATCTTGCCATTTTCAGGATCTGATTCATAAGGCCCTATGAGCTGATAGGAAACCTCCTCCTCTGTTTGCAAATTATATAATAAGACAGTATGCCCAAAAATGATCCTGTCAGATAAAATATCCTCGATATCAATAACATCTGCTGACGCAATAACAGAGTGTAGCTCATTGATCCGGCCTGCCAGAAAAGACTGCTTCTCCTTGGCAGCATGATATTCAGCATTTTCACTAATATCACCATGGCTTCGGGCTTCCTCAATGGCTTGAATATTATTAGGTCTTTCAACCCCTTCCAGATGCGTTAATTCAGCTCTTGCACGGTCAAGGCCTTCTCTGGTAAAAGGAATTTTCTCCATTACATATGACTCCTTAATAGAACAGTAAAAATAAGAAATTATTTGACTAGTGTCTAAACGAAAAGCAGTTTTTTTTGTTAAGGCACTAGGTATAACTCTATAGCTAATACAGAAATTAAAAAATAATTTATAAGTAATTTGGAAATATTTATCTATCATCTTTATATTAAATTTTCCAGAATAAAATAATATAAAAGGAGTCTAGTCCTTCATAATTGAATCATCGGGTAAGGGTATCCCCATCTTGACAAGGTCTTGAGCGATTCGGGACATTTCCTTAAATAAATGAATTGGTGATAAAAAAAATCGTTTAAAAAATCCGATTATCTTTCCCCCGATATTTTTTAATGGTATATATTTTATTTTTGGACTGGTTAAAGGCCCTTTTGCTGTAAAATAATATATGAGTAGTTTTTTGTCTTTTCCAGCCAAAATATAACCGACAACAGGAAGGTTCGCAATTACCCAGTCAATTGTTTCTAATGGCTGGACTCCCAAACCACAATCCAGCCACCCAGTATTCATATTAATATTTCCTTTGGCTACAGCATTCAATACCGGACTCTTCATAACAAGGCTCTCCGTTTCAAGAACCCCTTTAATAATTACAAGGTTTCCCTTTATTTCATTATAATAAAATCCTTCTTTTACAAGATCCGGAGGCCTCCCCTTAAATATCTTTTGAAGGCTGAAAAAATCCAGAATCTTAATCAGGATATTGGATTTTATGATATTCCCATTTTCCAGAAGAAGATTAAAACTTCCAGTCATTCCGGAAATGATATCAGCCATTGTCTTGCCTTCTATAAAGCATAAGCCTTCTATGCTTAGATCTCCTCCCATAAATCGATTCTTCAATTCAAAAAAAGGAAAGAGTTCATTTAAGGGCTGTTTGACAAGGTTTAAATATATTGAAAAAGATTTATTAAATGAATTTATTAAATCCAGATCCCCTTTTACTTTCATTTCACCATGATCCATGTTAAGCATCGCTTGCTCAATATTCATCTTGCCACGGATGAGCCGCCCAGTGGCTTCAAATAGACCGAATTTCATATTTTTCCAACGACTCTTATTCACTTTGATCTTAAGCCCAAGACTGGTTTTTTTTATACAGGCAAAGAGAAACGATTTAGTGTTAATGTCTCCGGTCTTGATTTTAAAATCTTCAAGATCAAGATATTCGGAATTAATCATCAGATCCCCTTGTAAAGAATCGTCCCTGCTCATAAAATGGCCATTTAAGCCCAGTTGGCTTTGACCCGTATTAAAATTAAAGGAGTGGATCTGCACCCTTTGTCCGGAAAACTCAATATTTAGATCTAAATCATTAATCGGCGACGGCATGTCTTTTAAAACAAATGAAAAGCCCCTGGCTTTAATATGACCTGACAGAGAGCTCTTTAAAGGGTCTTTTGTGAATATTTGACCGTCTATCTGACAAACCAAGAGGCCTGTTGCTCTTTCCCCTGTGGTCCTGGATTGAATTGCCAAATCATCAAGAGATAACCTGTCGGCACAAAGTTCAAAATCAAAATGGTCTCGATTTTCCAGTCCACAAAAACCACTTAAGCTTACTTCAGAAGGCCCTGTAAATAACTTGATTTCATGGATACGAAGTTTCTTTTTTGGCAAAATATCGAGATTTATAGAAAGGAAATCTTCATTACCAAAAGGCCCGATTATAAAAGATTTTGTTTCAATTATCTGTCCACCAAGGTCAAATTTCCCGTCTCCTTTCCAGGATTGATTGCCCCTGGATATAATAAAATGGCAATTGACAAGATTATTAAAGGCTATTTTTTTAGGCAGATTATTATCGAAAAGTCCGATAATCTGATTCAGATCCGCCCTTGCCGAGATCTTTGCGGTATGGATATGCTCAAAATCTTCAAAAAAGCTGGACACCCTGAATTGACTGTCGCCCCAAAGGCCCTGAGCTTGAATTTCATTTTTCCTATCATCATTAATAAGCAGTTTGGATTCTTTAATGATCAATGGAAAAAACAGTTTTTCATGGTTAAGGAAACAATCAATAAAATCGATTGTTCCTCGTATAGGCCGGGGATATTTCCAGCCCTTTTGATAAGCGATTTGCATGCAAGTTTGAATCTCGCCTTTTATGGATTTAATTTTTCCAATCCGCTTTTTAAAAGTGCCTGACAAATAATCCATACTACTTAATTGTCTGAGATCCTGAAGATCAAAGAATCCTTCAATTTTTGTCAGATACAATCGACCTTTCTGATATACATTCCGGATATCCAGGGACGCATCATTAATATTGGAATTTTCAAGATCAGCCTCTATTCCTGAAATCAAAAGATTGCCATTATTAATAGAGACTTGTCCATTAACATGTTTAAAAGGTGAGGATGTCCCTTCTAAACATACATCAAGATCTTTGATGGTCAGCAACATATCTAAACAATCTTGATTGCCAGGCTTTTTTAATTTACGAATTTTTTTTAAAGGACCCAGTATCCTAAGGTGATCCAGACGAACACTCCCCATTTTAAAGACAGGAAACAGGCGCGTCTCAAAAAACTTTGGCAAAATCGGGGTTGGAAACAATTTAATAAATAGCCCGGAGTCCATGAAAGGACTAGCCATTTCGAAATTAAGGTGGATGTTTTCACTGTCCTTGAAATTAATTCCCAATTTGAAAGATAGTGAAAAATCATCCCCTTTGACATTCAACGAATCAAAACCAAGCACCTTATTGGAATAATCTCCTGAAAAATCAAGGACCAGACGACCAGGGGCATAATCCTTTTCTTTCTCTGCCTTTATCATTAATAGATGAGGATCATAGGCAGTGATATGTCCTTTGGCGGAAACAGGTTTTCCATAGGAATAAGAGAATACTATCTTAGCCTCTGCCTGTCCTTCAGGTTGAGTAAGATACCTTGGCCAGGGCACCCATGAGAAAGGAAATTTGCCACTTGTGAGGGTTAATTGAGCAGAAGGTGTATTTTGATCAACAAGACCCTTTATGTCAAAATCAGCAGCCGAGGTTTGAAATTTGTATTTCCCACGAAAACGGAATCTAAGCATACCCTCATTATGAACATCCCTGGCTAAAAGAAGATGAACATTATCCAGGTCAAAGGGAAGATCCATAAAATGGATTCTTGCCTTTGATAAAGTTATTGAGCTTATGCCAGCCAATCTGGTCATAATCATTTTCTTCAGCAGCAATGGATCTTGTTGGCTGGACATGCCCCATTGCCTTTTTATGTTTATATCTATCTCCGGCCGTAACAGGAAAATCTTGTGGGGCACTAACTGGCCCTTGACAAGATCTTTAAAGGAAAATATTATCCTGATTTTTTCAGCAGTCACTTGATTGGGGCCAAGCCGTGAGTTTAACTTGAAATTATTGGCCTGAATCCCTATCCCACCCCAAAAACCTGGCATAAATTTTTCAAGCTGAATATCGCAGCTAGTAGAATCGCATATTTTATCCAGTAATATCTGTTGAATGGGGAGTTTGTTTATGAGGTTAAAGCTAAAAACAAATATGGAAAAAAGAACGAGCAGGGATACAATAATAATCAGTAAAGACCTTAATCGTTTTGAATGCATTTTAAATAATAGTCACAAAGGATTTTTGAATGATCAAATACCAGATCAGAAGGCAGGGAGTCTCTAAAAAAAAGGCCTGCCTCTACCGCATCATCTGCTGCTTTTGGTATCCCTCTGGCTGTGGCCACAAAGACCACCGAGATGGTATGAAATCGGGGATCCCGTTTGGGATCGGAATAGGCACCCAGCAGGCATCTAAGTTTCACATCCAGAGAAGTTTCCTCTTTAGCCTCCCGAATGGCTGCGGATTCCAGGGTCTCGCCATAATCAACAAATCCTCCTGGCAAGGCCCAGCCAAAAGGATAATTTTTTCTCTTGATAAGTATAATCTGATTCTCTGGTATCTCAATTATAATATCAACCGTGGGAAAAGGGTTCCGGTATCTGGTCACCTTTTCACCACAATGCGGACAGATTAAATAATCTTTAGACGCGTTCATTTGTTAGAAATTCACTTTTAATGGGGCGATTTTGTAAGCACAGGCTTCGAAAAAATCCTGGTTTTTATTCACCGTATAATAATATTATTCCCGAACAGGCTATCGGGAATGCGGCCTGAGAGCCTGAATATTGCTTCTTATCTTCTTTAATCCCGCCCTGGCAAGAGCAGTCCTTCCGAATTGCATATCAAATTCCTCTGTAGTCATTCGCAGCCATTCATCAATTTGAGGCAGGACAAACTCCTTTGCCGATTTTCTATCATTAAACGGACAAACCTCCTGGCAAATATCACAGCCGAAAAAACATTTACCCATTTGTTCCCCTGTTATGCTATCTACCTCTTCTTTGTACTCTATTGTTAGATAGGAAAGGCATTTGGAGGCATCAATGGAAAAAGGTCTTTCCAGAGCCCCGGTGGGACAGGCTTCTATACAGCGAGAGCAGGAACCACATTTATTTTTCATAGGCGATGTGGGTAAAAGAGGTAAATCAGCAGATGTCAGGATTTCAATTAAAAATAAATATGACCCATAATCAGGGATAATAAACATATTATTTTTACCTATAAACCCGCTTATTGAGGCATAGGCCAAACTTCTCTCAAGAATTGGCGCGGAATCCACACAGACCCTTGTTTTGCTTCCCGGATACCACTTTTTAATGCTTTCAGCCAGGTCCTTGCCAAGCCTTCTAAGGCGATTATGGTAGTCTGTTTTGGGAAGCTCGGTATATCTGGCAACCGAAAAACCATCAGGTGTTGATGGTTTTATAGCGGAATAGGGATATACAAGTGTGACTATGGTCCTGCAATTTTCTAATAATTTATGAGGATGCTCTCTCAAGTCACGATGTTTAGCCAGCCAAAGCATTGTTCCATACTTACGCTCCGCTATCCAGGAATCAAACTGGTCAAAAAAAACAGGTTTTTGGGGCTTAAGAATACCTATCTTTATAAAACCGAGACTCAGCGCTTTTTTTTTATCTTATTAATCAAAATTAAACCTTGTAAATAGTTAATGTAATCAAATATTGTTTTTAAAAAGTATAAACTATGTTTTATGAAGGATGTCAAAAAAAATGGCTTAGTATAGTAAAATATTTTTTATTTACAGCACATTAGTTTAATGTTAAATGAAAAGGCATAAATCCAAGTTATTAATTTTATCATCTGTGCAAACTTATAATCGGATAAATTATATACTTGCACAACTGCGGTTGCGACTTCACTATACGCTCCGTCCTCGGCATGAAAAATATTCGCTTCACAGCATTTTCACTGTCAGGATTCAGCTCATCCCGCAACC
>DAOWOF010000260.1 GCA_030642205.1 Desulfobacteraceae bacterium
ATCTTTTTGAAAAAGGTGATCTGTTTTTACCAATGAGTTAAGGGGAAAACGGCAAAATCACCATTGGTATGGATACATCCCTTCATCCACGCTGTCAGATTAACTCTTATAATGTCCCTATTTATATCGGGAAAGGCGTATTAATAGCAGCTAATTGCGCTCTTTATCCACATGATCATGGTCTGGCGCCTGATCATCATATCATCAATCAATCTACGCAAACCAAAGGGGCGATTTTTATTGATGATTACGTTTGGCTTGGTGCTGGAGTTATTGTTCTTGGAGGAGTTAGAATAGGGAAGGGTGCTGCCATTGGAGCTGGCTCGGTAGTAACAAAAAATGTCCCTGATGGCGCTGCGGTTGGTGTTCCAGCCCGGGTGATCAAATATAGAGGTGACTAATTTTAGGGAACTGGAAGAAAATAATATACCCATATCGTGCAGAACTTTTGTTAGTCTTCAAGGCGTGATGGCAGGTGCATAGTGAGCTATGTGCATGTTATACGATGATCGAAGACTGAATTAATGGAGAACACATTATGAGTGAATTACTGAATCCTCAATTAATTAACCTGTTGGCTTGCCCTGATTGCAATGGTAATTTAGAAACTATTGCAGGCCAGCTTCAGTGCACTAATTGTAAAAAAAAATATGAGATCCGGAATGGTATCCCCTGTTTATATCCTTCCTCGATTGATGAAGATCATTTGCAAGAGGAAGAGTCTTTGGCAGATATGATGAAAAGAACTCCTGATAACAAAAAAGATCAATTTAGTTTGGCTCAGTGGGATGAATCTAAGAAAGAATTCTGGGGAATGGTAAAAAACAATGTAGAGGGAAACAACAAGGCATTTATTAACATAGGTTGTGGATATGATTTCAATTACATCGTTCATGAAAAAGAAGGAAGTATTTTTGTTAACTTTGACCTTGTTTGCAAAATGCTTAACTTCTTAAAAAATGAGCATGGGGCAAAATCCTGTGTAGCTGGTGATATAAATAAACTTCCTTTCAAGAAAGCATCTTTTGATTATGTTATTTCAATTGATGTGATACATCATGAAAGCGATAATCTCGAATCTTTAATAAAATCTTTCGCTGACTTGTTAAAATCAGGTGGAACCTTATTCTTGGAGGATCCGAATGCTTGGGGTATTTTTCAAGCTCCAAAGTCAATCTTGTTGCCCAAGCCTCTATATCAATTCACAAGGAGTATATATCATAAAATCAAGCTTAGTTCCCACAAACCGGCAGATTATGAATTCCCAACGAATGTTTGGAAGATAAAAGACATACTTAAAAATATGGGTTTTTCTGACATCATGGTATACCCCAATAACTCCTATCCTTGTATAGCCTCTAAAGCATTTCAACTATACAACCTATTTTCTGGTATAGAATATATAAAAAAATATCATAGTTATCATTACATGATAAGTGCAATAAAAAAATATAATTAATGCGTATCAATCGCATTCACTCTGACACCCAAAGCCAGTGCATTTTTAGTAAATTGGACGGCATCATTGGCTTTGGGCGCAGGTGATGCGCGAAACTTATCATTAGCAGTCAGAGGATCACTATGAAACAAATGCTCAAAAAAGTACTAAAAAGACTTGCAAGGCCAATGCTTCAAGAATTCAACTCAGCTCTTGAGTCTCATTTCAAAGATGAAGCTGCTGCCCAAAAGACTCTTATGCAGCAGTATCGTTTACTGGCCTCCAAAGGCCACGAGTGGCTGCCTAGCATGAGAGACGTAGGATTCCGAAAATACTCTCAATTCGAGGAAGATGGGATATTGCTATATATTTTCTCCCTGATTTCTCCCATCAACCATACATGCGTAGAAATCTGCGCCGGCAACGGCCGCCAATGCAATACGGCTAACCTCATTATCAACCATGGCTGGTGGGGACATTTGTTCGATGGGAACGAACAGAACGTGAAAGCAGGAAAAGCGTTTTTCTCGCAAAACAAAGATACCTTCCTCTATCCTCCTCGGTTTACAAAGGCTTGGATCACAGCCGAGAACGTAAATAATCAGATTACCCAGTCTGGCGCGAGCGGCTCTATTGACTTCCTGAGCCTTGATATCGATGGAATGGATTACTGGGTATGGAAAGCAATAACGGTTATTGAACCACAGGTTGTAGTGTGCGAAACACATAACCCTATCCCTCCCGATAAAGCTTTAACAGTGCCCTATGACCCTGGATTTGTCTTTGAGTCGGAGAACTATCGCGGGGCCTCATTGGCAGCGATGTGCAAGCTTGGCCGAGAGAAGGGGTATCGGCTCGTTGGAACGCATCGTTTCGGATTCAACGCCTTTTTCATGAAGAATGGGGTTGGAGAAGCATTTTTCCCGAAGGTTGACGTCGCTTCCTGCGTGCAGGATCCATTCAGTGAGATAGCTCGTAAGGAGAGATGGCCACAGGCAAAAGAGTGCAACTGGCAGGAGGTATAACTGCTAACAATGCCGTCACTCGGACGCATTTTTCGTTCGCGGCGCTTTCTGCAAATGCGTCGGTTACGGCTATCGTTATCACAACGTATAAGACGGGCAAAAGGGCAAGCAGGGTGGGTAGATTATTTTTGGGCGAGCCCTTAATATCGTACCGAAAGAATATTGGAAAGAAATTGTATTATGAAAATAGCTGTTATAGTAAACCATTTCCCGGTTTTGTCAGAAACATTTATCCTGAACCAGATAAGCGGCCTTATAAATAAGGGGCACCATGTTACTATATTCTGTATGACATCCTTCACGGATCAAATACGGCATGCTGATGTGGAAAAGTATGATTTAATGAATCATACAGTATATTATGGATCAAAAACAAATAGAGCCCCATCTGGTAAAATTTTTCGTATCCGGAAAGCCGCTGAGTTTTTTTTTGCTAATACAGGCTGGAAATCCATATCTCTTCTCAAAACTTTGAACTTTTTTCAGTATGGCAGGAAAGCATTTACTCTCCGCATTTTTTTTCTTCTTGTTCCTTTTTTGAAAAACAATATTCAAGATTATGATATTGCTCATTGTCATTATGGCTCTAACGGTGACTTAGCCGTAATGCTTAAAAATCTTGGCGCGTTCAGGGGTAAAATAATAACCACTTTTCATGGTGAGGCCGGATATTCCGCCGAAAAACAACTAAGATATGCCAATGCCTATCAGCATAAGAATACAAAAAATCTTTTTGAAAAAGGTGATCTGTTTTTACCAATGAGTGAAAAAGAAAGGCAGAGTTTAATCCTTAGAGGATGCGATCCGCGC
>DAOWOF010000039.1 GCA_030642205.1 Desulfobacteraceae bacterium
AGATTTTGCCACAGATGGTCTTTTTGTTTGTGGATTGGCTCATTATCCCAAACCCCTTGATGAAAGCATAGCCCAGTCCATGGCTGCTGCTGCCAGAGCTGTTACTGTGCTTTCCAGGTCCTCTATCCAGGTTTCGCCGCTGGTCTCTCAGGTAGATCCTGAGAAGTGTATTGGCTGCGGTCTTTGCGAGGAAATATGTCCATTTAGCGCGATTATACTTGAAGAAATTGAAGGCAAGGGTAAGCGGGCAAAAAATATCATAGCTTCTTGTAAGGGATGTGGTTTGTGCGCTGCTTCGTGTCCAAAAAAGGCTATTGATATGCTGCATTTTCGTAATCGACAGATTGAGGTAACGGTTTGCGCTGTAAATAGTGGCGGTTCAATTTGAGTTAAATAAATGCAATTGAAAGAGGTATATATATGGCAGATTATGAGCCAAAGATTGTTGCTTTTCTTTGCAACTGGTGTGCTTATGCCGGGGCTGATCTGGCCGGTGTGTCACGCCTCCAGTATCCATCCAATTTACGGACAATACGAGTCATGTGTTCTGGCAGGATAGATCCTTCCTTTATTATAAAGGCCTTTCAGGAGGGATGTGATGGCGTCCTGGTCAGCGGGTGACATTTCGGTGATTGTCATTACCTGGATGGTAATGTTCAAGCAGAAAAAAAGGTTCGTTTAACGCAGAAATTATTAGAAATTGCTGGTATTGGCAAGGATCGTTTGCACCTGGCATGGGTCTCTTCAGCGGAAGCCCAGCATTTTGTAGACGTTGCCAACAAGGTAACAGAATCAATAAAAAGCCAGGGGCCTCTCAAGGCCGATGAATTACAGATGCAGCTTTCAGCGGCAGAGATGACTGTTAACGAAGAGGCTGTGCGCTGGCTGGTTGGCAAGGAAATAACGATAACATCAAAAGGGGATGTCTATGGCCGCAAATGGGATGTTAATCGCTATGAAGCATTTTTAGATTCTGCTCTTGAAAAAGTCTATCATAAAAATCTGATCTGTCTGGCAATTAAGGCAGATTTTACCTCAGTGAGGGAGATTAGTAAAAAAACAGGACTTATTCTGCAACGGGTTTCCTATTTATTAGCTGATCTTGAGAAGACTAATATGGTGGAATTCATGGGTATGCAAGATAGTAAACCGGTATTCGCAGTCATATAGCCATTTGGATTAACAGAATCATTGTCTATCGTTTTCTTGAAAAATTCCTGGAAGCTATACAGATGACAACTGGCTAATATATTTAGGGAGGAAAAATGGCTAATAAAAGCGGATCTGTAATGGTCGTTGGTGCTGGGATTGCAGGCATGCAGGCATCGCTGGATCTCGCCAATTCGAATTATAATGTTTATCTGGTGGAAAAATCACCTACTATCGGAGGGCTAATGGCCCGGCTCGATAAGACTTTTCCCACCAATGATTGTACGATGTGAGTAATCTCACCTAAACTGGTCGAGGTCGGCCGGCATATAAATATTAATTTAATTACAAATAGTGAAGTTCAAAGTATTAAAGGGGAACCAGGCGATTTTCAGGTCACCCTGACCAATTATCCACGGTATATAGATCCGGATTTATGCACAGGGTGTGGAGATTGTGCCAAACACTGTCCTGCCACTGCGGTAAATGCGATCAATAAAAATCTGGATGACAGAAGGGCAGCCTACATCGAATACGCCCAGGCAGTGCCATTGGCCTATGCCATTGATCTGGATACATGTGTGGGTTGCGGTCTTTGTGAAAATATGTGTATGGCAAAGGCTATTAAATATAATGATGAAGAACATGAAACAAATGTCAGGGTCGGATCTATTATTTTATCTCCGGGAACCCAGGGGTTTGATCCTACAGGATATGACATCTGGGGTTATGGACGTTTTCCAAATGTAGTCACGAGTGAAGGTTTTGAGCGTATCCTCTCTGCAGGAGGACCTTATTTCGGGCATGTGATGCGGCCCCTTGACAGGGAAGAGCCCAAGAGAATTGCCTGGCTACAGTGTGTTGGATCCCGTGATACTCATAGATGCGGCAATGATTATTGTTCGTCAGTATGCTGTATGTACGCTGTTAAAGAGGCTATGATCGCCAAAGAGCATATCCATGGCGACATTGATACCGTTATCTTTTATATGGATATGAGGACAGTTGGCAAAGATTATGAGAAATATTTTCTAAGGGCCAGAGATAAGGATGGCGTTCGTTTTGTGAAATCCAGGGTGCATAGCATAGATGAAATCCCTGAGACCGGCGATCTTACTGTGACATATGCGGATGAGTCAGGAAATATCATAGAAGAGATCTTCAGTATGGTCGTCCTTTCGGTGGGACTTACCATACCTGACACCGCAATTGAGCTTGCTAATCGTCTTGATATTGATCTCAATAAAAATAATTTTGTAAAAACAGGCCCGTTTACCCCTGTCGCCACATCCCGACCTGGAATTTATACATGTGGCGTCTTTCAGGGGCCAAAGGATATCCCCGGATCAGTTATCGAGGCAAGCGCCGCTGCCTGTCTGGCAGGAGCCGATTTATCGGAAGCGAGGGGGAAGGATACAAAGGTAATCGAATTACCAAAACAAAAGGATATTACAGGAGAAGAGCCACGTATTGGTGTTTTTGTCTGTAATTGCGGTATTAATATTGGTGGAATTATTGATGTGACCTCTGTTCAGGATTACTCGGCCAAACTGCCCAACGTTGTCTTTACTGATCAGAATCTCTTTACCTGTTCCCAGGATACACAGGAAAAGATAAAAGAGAAGATAAAGGAACATAATCTAAATCGGGTTGTGGTGGCATCATGCAGTCCAAAAACACATGAACCGATGTTTATGGAGACTCTTGAGGCCTGCGGCCTTAACCGGTACCTTTTTGAAATGGCTAATATCAGGAATCAGGATTCATGGATTCATTCAAAGACCCCTGACCTGGCGACTCAAAAGGCAAAAGATCTGGTTAGAATGTCTGTTGCCAGAGCTGCTGCTTTAAATCCTCTTAAAGAGAAGATCATCAATGTTATACAGCGGGCTTTGGTAATTGGAGGCGGAATTGCGGGGATGAATTCCGCTTTAAGCCTTGCTCATCAAGGTTTTGATGTGGTTATCCTTGAAAAGGATAGAGAACTTGGAGGGTTTAGCCGGAAACTTATTCATACTATTGAGGGCGGCGATGTTCAGGCTTATATCAAGGAACTGATTGGTAAGATTAGCGCTCATCACAGGATTAATATCCTGAAAGAGGCTAATGTAACTGCTTTTGGTGGATATAAGGGCAATTTCACAACAGATGTTATTGTGGGGCCTGATAAAGAAAAACATATAATCAAACATGGTGTAATTATTGTTGCAACCGGTGCCAATGAATACCAGCCTCATGAATATCTTTATGGTGATGATGACCGGGTTATGACTCAGGTTGAGCTGGCTGACCGTCTTGAGAATAAGGGCGCTTCTGATTTGAAAAATATTGTCATGATTCAGTGTGTTGGATCTCGAAATGACGAAAACCAGGAATGTTCGCGTATCTGTTGTCAGAGTGCAATCAAAAATGCCCTTGACGTAAAAGAAAGCAACCCTGATGCTCAGGTTTTTATTTTATATCGGGATATCCGCACTTATGGCCTTTTGGAAGGATTCTATACCGAAGCAAGGAGAAAAGGTGTGATTTTTATTCAATATAAGCAAGATAATCCACCTGATGTTCAGGCTGATTCCCAAGGGCTTTTTGTTACAGTCAGGGATCATGTGCTGGAACGTGATATCCGGATTCAGACAGATCTTTTGGCCTTGAGCACCGGTTTTGTGGCTGCGGATACTGAGAAACTCAGTCGTATAATGAAGCTCAATCGCAATCCTGAGGGCTATTTTTTAGAGGCTCATGTTAAGTTGCGGCCGGTTGATATGCCTGGAGATGGAATTTTTCTTTGTGGAACCGCACACGGGCCCAAGTTAATATCTGAGGCAATTTCTCAGGCACAGGCTGCGGCTTCAAGGGCAACGACTTTTTTGGCTAATTCAGAGATAAAACTCTCCGCAATAACAGCCAAGGTTGATATCGAACATTGTGTAAAATGTCTTACCTGTGTCCGTTCTTGTCCCTTTGAGGTGCCTGTTTTTAATCTAACGGAGAAGGTTATTGAGATTGATGAGGCCATGTGTCATGGCTGTGGCGTATGCGCCGGAGTCTGTCCCAGACAGGCAATTCAGTTGAGTTTTTATGAAGATGACCAGATAGCTTGTAAGATTGACGCACTGCTGGCAGGAGGAATGTAATGACCGATTTTGAGCCTATAATCATAGCATTTTGCTGTGACTTCTGAGGATATTCAGCTGCGGACCTGGCAGGGTCCATGAGACTGGAATATCCTTCAAATATAAAAATAATCAGGGTGCCCTGCTCTGGGAAGGTTGATGTAATGTATCTTTTAAGAGCTATACAAAAGGGCGCTGACGGAGTTTATGTGGTTGGTTGTCTGGAAGGAACCTGTCATTATAACGAGGGAAATTTCAGGGCCAGCGAAAGGGTTAAGCATGTTCAGATGTTACTGGAAGAGGTGGGCCTGGAAGGCGACAGGGTAAGGATGTACAACCTGTCATCAGGTGAAGGTCCGACTTTTGCGGCCTATGCTAAAGAGATGACTGAACACATTCGCAAGCTGGGACCGAACCGATTAAATAAATAACTCGCCAATCTATAGGCTTTCAGAGAATTAGTTTTACAAGGCCAGAGAAAGAAACCAGGATAAGCACTACAGATTAGTACGTCATCGAGGATTCCGACTGATAATGCAATAAAATTATTTAGCTGAAGTTCTATATCGTCATGAACGGATTTTAAACTGCAAGATCAAAACTTCAGCTTTATTGGCAATTGAGGAGGAAACATGATAGTAGCCAAAAGAAAGCCTTTTGAGGAAATAAAGGAGATGCTCAAAGGCTATAAAAAAGTTCTGAATGTCGGTTGCGGGACATGTGTTGCAGTATGTCTGGCAGGTGGAGAAAAGGAAGTGGATGTCCTTAACATCGAACTTGATATGGCTGGAAAATTGGATGAAAATCCGATTGAATTAGGCGCCATGACCATTGAGAGACAGTGCGACAGGGAATACCTTGAGGCGCTGGATCCATTGGTTGATGATTATGATGCCATTTTATCTATGGCCTGTGGAGCCGGGATACAGTTTTTGGCAGAAAGATATCCTCATAAACCGATTTTTCCAGCCGTAGACACTACCTTTATTGGCGTAAACCAGGGCGTAGGATGGTATGAGGAAAGGTGCAGATCCTGCGGCAGCTGCGTTTTGGGTTTGACCGGTGGAATCTGTCCTGTAACGATGTGCGCCAAAGGCCTTTATAATGGGCCATGTGGTGGAACGAACAAGGGCAGTTGTGAAATCGATAAAGACCAGCCTTGTGCCTGGTATTTAATCTATGAACGACTCAGCAGACAAGGCCGCCTGGATAATATCCTTAAATTTTCACCTGCAACTGATTGGCAAAATCAGATTCCCAGGACCCTTATTCAGCCTGGTTATAAAAAATCTGAAGAGGTTTAATAAAGCTGCCAGATAGGGGCTCTGATCTATCCTTTTTAACAGTTCCTACCTCAAAGCAAAAGCTTCTTACAAGTGGAGAAATATACGAAATGAAATCAGGAAGTAATTTAGAAAAAGTCTTGGAAGCTGGACATTTCGCATTTACCGGAGAACTTGGTCCTCCTCGTGGGACCAACGCGGAAGAGGTCAGGAAAAAGGCCCAGTTTCTAAAAGGCAATGTTGATTCAGTTAATATTACAGATAACCAGACAGCCGTTGTCCGCATGTCAAGTTGGGCAGCTTCCCTGATTTTAATCAGCGAGGGCCTGGAACCTAATTTTCAGATGGTTTGCCGTGACCGAAATCGATTAGCCATGCAAAGTGATATCCTGGGAGCCTATGCTCATGGGATCAAGAATATGCTTTGTCTGTCAGGAGATCATCAGAAATTTGGAGATCATCCACAGGGCCTGGGTGTATTTGATATTGATTCCATGCAATTGATTAACATGGTAAAAGAGATGCGTGATGAGGGAAAATTCCTGGGTGGGGCTGACATTGAGGATCCACCAAAGATCTTTATTGGTGCTGCCTCAAATCCATTTGCAGAACCAGTCGATTTCAGGGTTCATCGTTTGGCCAAAAAAATAGCAGCTGGAGCTGATTTCATCCAGACCCAGTGTATTTACAATATGGATCGTTTCAGGATTTTTATGAAACAGGCAGTAGATATGGGGCTTACTGAGAAATGCTACATCCTGGCTGGTGTAACCCCTATGAAGAGCGTCGGTATGGCACGCTATATGGCTAATTCTGTTCCTGGAATGGATGTCCCTGATTCACTAATTAAACGTCTGAAAGATGCGGGTAAAGGAAAAATTGCCGAAGAGGGTATTAAATTCGCTTTAGAACAAATTGAAGAATTTAAAGAGATGGAGGGAGTAGCAGGCGTTCATCTCATGGCGATTGAATGGGAGCATAAAGTACCAGAGATTGCTGAAAGGGCAGGGGTACTTCCCAGGCCAACTTTCTGATGCAATATATATGAATTATAAAAAAGCTCGTAAAATCAATATCACATTGATCTTGCGAGCTTTTTTTAGGTAAAAAAGAGATATGCTTTATTTTTGGAGGCGGCAACCAGATTCGAACTGGTGAATAATGGTTTTGCAGACCACTGCCTTAGCCACTTGGCTATGCCGCCAAAGATTTTTTATGGAGCGGGAAACGGGATTTGAACCCGCGACAATCACGTTGGCAACGTGAGGCTCTACCAGCTGAGCTATTCCCGCATAATTTTGCTATTTTTGCAATTTACCTTTATTTTGTCAATGAAAAAAGAAATCTTTTTTCCAGGATATACCCGAAATATGTCTGGAATCAGCGCAGCTGAATAGTTACATTTTTAATATGAATAAATCCTTAAATTGTCGAAGATAATCCCAACCTGACCAGATAGTCAGGATCAAGGCTCCCCATAAAAAGACCATTCCTACCACATGAAAGTCTACCTCGAAATATGTATAATTAATACAGAGACAAGATAAGGCAACTGCCTGAAATATGGTCTTGTATTTTCCTAATATACTCGCATGGATTACCAGCCCTTCATTTACTGCAATTCCTCGCAGACCAGTAATTGCTATTTCTCTACAGATTATAATAATTACGACCCAAACTGGAATACGATTCATGGGAATTAACATTAGCATGGTTACAGTTATTAAAAGTTTATCAGCTAATGGATCCAGAAATTTGCCAAAATTTGTTACAGCACTATACTTCCTGGCAAAAAAACCATCCAGGATATCTGTAATCGAAGCAATAATAAAAAAAATAGCGGCCAAAATTCCAAAGGATTCCCCTTGAAAACTTAAGCTTATCCATATCAATGGGATACAAGCTATCCTGGTAATAGTTAATAGATTCGGGATAGAAGATCGCCTGGTGTTTGTAAGAAGATTCATAATTGATAACCTCGTAAGAAGTCAGAGCGTCTTTTTACTTGGCAAGGGAGGGAGATCCTTACCCATACCCTGGCCTTGTGTATTGATGTGCCTTTTACAAGTTCATCATGATTAGGATATGTCACGAAATAAGTATCAGATTTTGCATTGAAGAAACCTAACCTGAATATGAGCGCCAAATGCAAGATTAGTCTTGCTGTGGATATTGTCTGAATACTTACTTATATTGTTTATGATAATTAATGACCCGTGCAATAAAGTTTTTTGTTTCCCTAAATGGTGGTAGTCCTTTATGTGCCGCTACATTTTCAGGCCCAGCATTATAGGCCGCTAATGCCAGTGTTATGTCATTATTGAATCGTTTAAGTAAGAGGCTTAAATAACGTGTTCCAGCAAATATATTTTCTTTAGGATCAAAAGGATTTTTCAGGTTCATATCAGAGGCGGTGTCAGGCATTAGCTGCATTAAACCTTTTGCTCCTTTATTGGAGATTGCATGCTTATCAAAGTCAGACTCAGCCTTGATAACTGCTTTAATTAAGGCTGAGTCCATGTCATAGTGTTTTGCAGCTTGATTTATAATCTTCTGATACGATTTAATATAATCAACTGGTGGTTGATTGGCAAATCTATAGTATAATTGGTATCGTCTCTCGGTCTTGATGTTTGTAAAATGAGGAACACCATCTTCATCAATATAGTGATAAATATTTGCGGCTAATGGCATCCCCAATAATAATTGAGTTATAAAAATAAAAAAGAAGAGACATTTTTTATTGAGATACATTATTGCGTTGTTTTTTCCCAGTCAGCCAGGAAGTTTTTTAGACCGATATCTGTTAAGGGGTGTTTAACAAGCTGATTTATAACTTTAAACGGGATCGTTGCAATATCTGCGCCCATCAGGGCAGCGTCCAGCACGTGGAGGGGATTTCTGATACTCGCGACAATAACTTCGGTTTCAAAGCCATAGTTATCATAAATCGTTATGATTTCTTCCACCATAGCCATGCCCCTTTGACTGATATCATCAAAGCGTCCTACAAATGGGCTGATATAGGTAGCTCCAGCTTTAGCAGCCATCAAGGCCTGGAGGGGAGAAAAACAAAGGGTTAGATTAGTCTTGATTTCCTTGGCGCTAAGGATCTTGGTTGCCTTTAGCCCTTCTTCCAGCAAGGGTATCTTGACTACAATATTTTCTGCGAGTTTGGCCAAGTCCTCGGCTTCCCTGATCATACCTTCCGCATCAATGCTAACTACTTCTGCGCTTACAGGGCCATCTACAATGGAACATATTTCTTTTATAAGGCCTTTGAATTCCCGACCCTCTTTAGCAACCAGGCTTGGATTGGTGGTAACGCCGTCTACCATCCCTAATTCATTTGCCCTTTTAATTTCATCTATATTCGCTGTATCGATGAAAAATTTCATATTATATTTCCTTTCAATTTAAATTTAGTCTTCTGAAAAATTATTTTTTTTAAATTTCTCTGCGCATTCCTTACTGCAAAAATGATGGGTAATTCCGTTAATATTAATCTTTATACTACTTTTAAGGGGAATGTAGGTCTTGCAATAAGGATCCTGAACCATTTGATCAATCGGTTCATCCTGCTTTAGATTTGATTGCTGTAAATTCATGAAAACTCTTTTAAGAAAATGGTAAATAAGGTAGCCAAATAATGCCAGTAGTAAAATACGCATTTTTATTTCACCTCAAATGGGAAATATTGCTTGATCATCATTTTCCAGGCCTTTTAATAATTCAACCATAGTCTGGCCCAAAAGCGGATGAATTAGATCTGGCGAAATTTTTGTCATGGGTATCAAAACAAATTTTCGTAAATGCATAAGTAAGTGTGGGATAATTAAGCCATTTTTATCTATGACTTCGTTACCAAAAAAAATAATGTCGAGATCAATAACCCGGGGACCCCATTTTTCTACCCTGACACGCCCCAATTTTGTTTCGATATCATGTAGCTGCCTCATAAGTTTATGGGGTGATAGATTTGTTTTTACTGATATTACACCATTTACAAACCAATCCTGATCTTCCATCCCTACCGGCGCTGTGCTAAAGAAGGGCGACTGTCTTTCAATTTTACAGCCTGGGAGGTTTTCGATCATTTGAATGGCATCCGTACAATTCTTGTTTTTGTCTCCCAGATTTGAGCCTAATGCTATGTAGGCAATTGTTAACATCTTTATAAAATACCAGACTTTTTACTGAAAACTAGAAAGTCATTTTTTTAAGTCTATTAAGAGCCTCTATAAGGCGATCGCTTTTCTGGGTCAGGGCAATACGAAAATAGCCTTCACCTGGTTCCCCAAAACCATTACCGGGCGTAACTACCAAGCCTGCTTCTTCCAAAAGTCTGGATGTTATCTGAGCGGAGGTGAAGCCGGAAGGAACTTCAACCCATAAATAAAAGGTTGCCTTGGGAGGATCGACAGTAAAACCAAGTTCATTTAATCCCTCAACCATGATGTCCCTGCGTCTCTTATATACTTCATTCATATGACGAACACAGGCCTGGTCCCCGGTGATGGCTTCAATTCCTGCAAGCTGAATTGCCTGAAAAGCACCTGAATCTATATTGCTCTTAATTGCTCCAAGTCCTTCAATCGCTTTTTTATTTCCCACGGCAAAGCCGATCCTCCAACCTGTCATATTATAGGTCTTGGAAAGTGAATGAAACTCCAGCCCAACTTCTTTCGCTCCTTCAACCTCCAGAAAACTTGGCGGGGAATAGCCGTCAAAGGCCATTTCTGTATAGGCCGCATCATGACAAATTGCAATTTGATGTTTGTTGGCAAACTCCACTACCCGTTTAAAAAAATCAAGATCAGCTATGGCGGAAGTAGGGTTATTAGGATAATTTAAAAACATAATTCGGGCCTGGGCGCATATATCCGCAGGGATAGCCTCAAGATCCGGCAGAAAATTATTCTCTTTTATAAGGGGCATGAAAAATGATTCGCCTCCCGCAAAGAGGGTCGCAATATGATATACAGGATAACCTGGCGTTGGAACAAGCACAATGTCTCCAGGGTTAATAAATGCAAGGGGGAAATGGGCAATGCCTTCCTTGCTGCCTATTAGGGATACTACTTCCGAATCAGGATCAAGTTTTACTCCGAATCGCTGTTGATACCATTTGGCAACTGTTTCCTTGAACAGGCTCATTCCTGAATAAGATGGATATTGATGGTTGGCAGGATCTTCTGCACTCTTTTTTAAGGTTTCAATGATATGAGGTGGCGTTGGCAAGTCGGGGTCGCCTACGCCTAAATCGATAATATCTATTCCCTGGGCCTGTGCCTCAGATTTTTTGCGATCAATCTCCTTAAAGAGATAAGGAGGTAATTTTTTAAGTCTTTCCGCTTTTTCAAGTATCTTCATATTAGAACAACTCCTGCCTGACAGTTATGATGGTATTGTATTTTTTGTGCTATATAAGGCCATTAAAGTTGATGGGCTTGTAAAAAGTTCATCATCAACAGGCCCTGGGAGGGTAAGCCTCCGTCGAGTAAAATTATTTAATCCCCAGGACATCCTGCATATCATATAATCCTTTTGGCTGCTTGACGACCCATAAGGCTGCCCGAATAGCTCCTCTTGCAAAATTATCACGGTTGTGAGCACGGTGTATTAATTCCAATCTCTCTCCTGTTCCGCCAAACATAACAGTATGTTCTCCTGTAATGTCGCCGGCCCGCATGGTTTGAATACCGATCTCATCCCTGGTTCTTTCTCCAATAATACCTTTACGGCAATATACTCCCGATTTGTCCAGGTTCCTTCCGGTAGCATCCGCAATAATCTGAGCTAAACGAATGGCTGTGCCACTGGGAGCATCTTGTTTAAGTCGATGATGTACTTCCATTATTTCCATGTCATAGTTCTGGCCAAGAAGGTGGGCCATCTCTTTGACAATCTTAAACATTACGTTGACCCCTACACTCATATTAGGTGCCAGTACACAGCTGATGGATTTGGAAAAATTTTTAATTTCTTTAATATTGTCTGCTGTCAATCCGGTTGTGCCGATTACCATGGAAAGCCCATGAGGTGCTGCCTGGCAAATATTTGCCAGGGTTGCCTGTGGGAGAGTGAAATCAATCAATACCTGGCCTTTTTTAACAACCTCTTCAAGTGAAGATGTTATTTTAATCCCTGAGAATCCAGTTCCTGCCGCCACCCCGGCATCTTCGCCTACCAGGGGATGTTTTGGATGTTCAAAGGCTCCGGCCAACTCGGTTTCTTGATCTTGCTGGATCAAATTTATAATTCGTTTTCCCATACGACCGGCAGCTCCGGCCACAATTATTTTAACCATAGTCTCTCCAACGATGATGGTTTTTCCCAGAATAATGACATGGATTTTCGAGTTGGGATGCTTAATTTACTGGAAATATAAAGTGCTTGAGGGTTTTTTGATGTGGGTCAGATCAAGCCATAATCCTTTAGTTCCTTTTTGAGTTTCTCCCTGTTTTCAGGAGCCATTTGTACCAGTGGCAGTCTCAAACCATCCTTGATTTGTCCCATCATTACCAGGGCGGTTTTAACGGGGACAGGATTTGTTTCAAAGAATATGGCTTTAGATAAAGGAAGGAGTTTATAAAAGCTATCTTTGGCTTTCTCAGGATTTCCATCTTCCCAGGCCATTATTATATTGGCAGAATCTCGGGGCACAAGGTTGGCAACAACAGAAATTATGCCCTTTCCTCCGATGGACAGAACCGGCAATGTTAAATTATCATCGCCTGAAAGCAGATCTATTTTATCACCAGCCAGGCTGATTATTTCAGCCATTTGACCCAAATTCCCGGAAGCCTCTTTGATGGCAACTATATCCGGGATCTCAGCCAGACGTGCGACAGTCTCCGGCAGCAGGTTCACGGCTGTTCGTCCTGGTACATTATAAAGTATCTGTGGTAAGGGGACTGCTTTTGAAATAGCCTTAAAATGCTGATAGAGCCCTTCCTGTGTTGGTTTGTTATAATAAGGGGTTACCTGCAGGGTTGCGTCTG
The DNA here is from genome assembly GCA_030642205.1 of Desulfobacteraceae bacterium. GTDB lineage: Bacteria > Desulfobacterota > DSM-4660 > Desulfatiglandales > Desulfatiglandaceae > DAOWOF01. Next base: position 12,550 of record DAOWOF010000039.1, read on the forward strand.
CTCCTGCATCTTTTGCATGGGCAGTAAGCGCAATGGCCTCCTCTGTGCTATTTCCACCTGTTCCGGCAATAACAGGCACTCTTTTATTTATCGCTGATACAGCAACATCTATTACATGCATATGTTCCTCTATGCTTAGAGTAGCCGACTCTCCTGTTGTGCCGCATGGGATTATTGCACTGGTTCCATTTTTGATCTGGATCTCTATCAAGCTTCGAAATGTCTCTTCATCAAATTTTCCCTGATCAAAGGGGGTTACGATAGCAACAATAGATCCTTTAAACATAAAATTATCTCCATACTTATGATGTCTGTTTGAATTTAGGAGTTGTCCTGAAACAAGTTGGACAATATTCAGGTCAACTCCTCAGTCAATAGAACAGGATTTAAATGAGAGAAAGAATAAATCATAAGGCCTCAATATGAAGTTGAGCTTCATAAGAAATAGAGGTATTGCCCTCAAGCCATATCTGTTTAAAGGAATTTTCCTCGAGTGAAAAACAGATCGTTAAATTATCTCCCCCCCTGGTTTCTACTATAACAGGAGATTCCAGAATCCCACGTATTGCATTCACCAAAACACTGGCTATAGCACCTGTTCCGCAGGCTAAGGTCTCATTTTCTACACCTCTTTCATAGGTCCTGACCCGCAATCTATGTTTATCTACGACTTGCATAAAATTGGCATTGGTCCCTGAAGGAAGAAAAAGAGAATGATAACGGATCAAGCGGCCCTCGTCTTTGACCGGGTGCCTGTCAAGTTCCTTTACTCTAACTACAACATGTGGGACACCGGTATTTATGAAATCAACACTTTGCCAGCCAGAGCGTTTTTTCAGGTTTATTTCCATCTGAAGATCGGTTGGTTTGGGCATAAGTATCTTCACCATACGTCCATGTATCTCTGCCTTGATTGGTCCTGCGATAGTCTCAAAGGTCATTTTTTGACCGGCAATTCCTTTTAAAAAGGCGAAACGGGAGACACAACGTCCACCATTGCCGCACATTTCCACCTCGCTGCCATCGGCATTAAAAAAACGCCAGCCAAAATCGTATTCCTTG
>DAOWOF010000168.1 GCA_030642205.1 Desulfobacteraceae bacterium
ATTTTTACCGGCAGATTCAGGTCGTGAAAACGGCTTTTACCTTTAGTTACCGGAACTTCAAATTGTGAAATATCCCACTCTGATAGAGCTTTTTTTTGCTTGGGTGGGCTAATTGGCTTCGGAGCCTTTGGTTTTTCTCCTGGATTCTTGGCTCTGGTTTTATCATGAAAACCAGGGCTTTGTGATATAATATGAGTAGGTGTTTTTTGTGATGTTTCTTCCTTGGATTGAAATAATTTTAAGTGGCTGCGGAATATATTAAATATTTTTTTTAGCATTATTTTCCTTTATTTTACTTTTTTACCAGTCATCTTCAAGAAGGCATCTTCGAGATTTATCTTCCTTATATATGCGGATTTATATCCTTTAAAGCTTGGAATGAAATTCGACTACCTGCTTGGCAATAAAGGTAATAAAGATTTCATCTCTTTATAACCCTCGGCAATGGCTTCTTTGGCACGGTTAAATTCCAGGGATTTTATATGGCCCAATTTGGGCTGGATAAGTAAATCTGGAGGTTCGGAGATTAATCGGAAATTTGTAATCTGAGCCTCCATAATACTGATAGAGGTAACCAGAATATCAAAGATGTTTGGCATCATATCCTTCCCCAACCATTGACTGATTTGGTTAATGGCCGGAATTTCAATTCCCCTTACCTTTTTATTCAGTCCTGTAAGCAACCTGTTTTTTATAATTGGGCTTGAACTGTCTGCTTTTAAACTCTGATCCTGGGAATTGAGTAAAGGATTCTTAATATTTCCTCTTTGTTCAATAATATCATAGTTAAGATTAACTGCAATGACAAAATCTGCGCCCATTTCTCTTACTACATTGACAGGGACAGGATTTACAAGGGCGCCATCAACCAGGATCATTTCACCTTTTCTGACCGGAATAAAAATGCCAGGGACAGAAATACTGGACCTGATTGCATCAAGGATATTTCCATCCTTAAGGATAACCTCAGAACCAGTAGCAAGATTAGTAGATATGGCACAAAAAGGTATGGATAGCTGGTCTATATTTTTCCCTTCCACAAGATCCTGCATTGAATCCAGCACTTTTTTGCCATCTATCAGTCCTGATTTAGGGAAAGTGATATCAACAAAATTGAGAATACTTTTCCACTCCAGTTGAAGTACAGTTTCGTTAAGTATTTCAATTTTATCAGACGCAAAAACAGCTCCAACTAAAGCGCCAATGCTTGTTCCCGCAATGTAGTCAATCTTAACCCCAGCTTCGGTTAAAGCTCTAAGCACTCCAATATGCGCCCATCCCCGGGCTGAACCGCTACCCAAGGCAAGGCCGATTTTTTTTTGTTTCTTTTTTTTAAAAGGGATTAATTTCAAATCTGCTATTTCTTTTTGCCTTTCTTGATTTTAGCCCACGCATCTTTGAGAGTTACAGAGCGGTTAAAAACTAAAGTATGATCTGCCCGATTATTGATATCGACGTAGAAATACCCCAACCTTTCAAATTGACAGTGATAACCTTGGGGTGCGTCTTTTAAGCTGGGCTCGACTTTACAGCCGACTAAGGTTTTCATGGATTCAGGGTTTAAAAAATCCTTGAAATTCTCATCAGTGCCTGTTGCTTCCGGATCAGGCTTTATAAACAATTTGTCATACAGGTGCACTTTAGATTCTATTGAGTGTTGGGCCGATACCCAATGAAGAGTAGCCTTTACCTTTCGGCCATCGGGCGCCGCACCGCCTTTGGTTTGTGGGTCATAGGTACAGCGCAGTTCAGTTATAGAACCTGTCTTCTTGTCTTTTATTACCTCCTTGCAGGTAATAAAATAGGCATATCTTAATCGTATTTCACGACCCGGAGCCAAGCGATAGAATTTTTTTGGAGGATCTTCCATGAAGTCATCCTCTTCAAGATAGATAACCCGTGAAAATGGAACAAGTCTCGTTCCCATGGATGGATCAGAAGGGTGATTCAGGGCTTCCAGCTCCTCCACTTGATCTTCCGGATAATTCTCGATCACTACCTTTAGAGGGCGCAAGACTCCCATTACACGTGGTGCCTTTTGATTCAGATCTTCCCGTAAACAATGTTCCAACAGGGCAATATCAACTATACTTGCGCGTTTGCCAACGCCTATCCTTTCACAAAAATTCCGAATTGACTCTGCAGTATAACCCTTCCTGCGAAGCCCTGATATTGTTGGCATACGAGGGTCATCCCATCCCGAAACAATTTCTTGTTCTACTAATTGCAGAAGTTTACGCTTGCTCATTATGGTATAAGACAAGTTCAGGCGGGCAAATTCAATTTGCTGGGGATGACAATCCGTCTCCAGTTCATCCAAAAACCAATCGTATAAAGGTCTGTGGTCTTCAAATTCCAGGGTGCAAATTGAATGGGTAATCCCTTCAATAGAATCAGAAAGACAATGAGTAAAATCATACATAGGATAGATGCACCATTTATTGCCTGTCCTGTGATGTTCTACCCGACGGATGCGATAGATAGCAGGATCACGCATGTTTAAATTGGGCGATGCCATATCAATCCTGGCCCTTAACACATATGTTCCATCCTCAAATTCTCCTGCCCGCATGCGCTTGAACAGATCAAGGTTTTCCGCAACTGAGCTGCTACGATAAGGACTGTCCTTGCCGGGTTCTTTCAATGTCCCTCTATACTCCCTGATCTCATCAGCATTCAGACCGCATACATAGGCCTTGCCCTTCTCAATTAATTGTATGGCATAATTATATAACTGTTCAAAATAATCCGAGGCATAGAAAAGACGATCTCCCCAATCAAAGCCAAGCCATTTGAGATTGTCTTTAATTGATTCGATATACTCAATATTCTCTTTATCAGGATTGGTATCATCAAAACGCAGGTTACAAATTCCTTCTGGATATTTACTTGCAAGTCCAAAGTTTAAACAAATTGATTTTGCATGTCCTATGTGGAGATATCCATTAGGTTCAGGAGGGAAGCGGGTTATGACCCTGCCCTGATGTTTATCGGATTTCAAATCTTCTTCAATAATATTTTGGATAAAATTTGATACAGGTTTAGAATCAGAATCGATCATTTTTTTCTCTCTAAGTCAAGTCTTGTGTTTTATAAAAAGCATTTATATATCATATTTATATCATATTTATACTTTTAAGCTATTTATAAAAATAGAGCAAGAAGGATGCCCCAAGATTCCATGTTAAGATAATTGACAGTCCTTTCCCAGAAAAGCGCATCATCGGTAATCATCCAAAGTTCCATGAATTTTTTGGATCCATGAATCCTTTATCCTGGACAGAGACTCACTATGCCCTATAATAATAGGTCTTGGGATTAATTTAGTCGTAAATTTTCCCCTCCTGACCTTCACCTTCCAAGGATTAGCATCTTTCCTGTTTCCAAAAAGCCTTGAAAAACTTCCAGGCTTGAGTCTTAACCTTTCGTTTTCTTTAGAAAACCAGAAAACCAGGATAGTATTTAACCCGTCTGAAAGATAGAACCTCTGAAAAATTATTTTTCTCTCCCCATACGATATAATAAGTTCTTTCATCTCCTTAGTAACTACTCCTGTGATATCGATGTGTTTCCCTTCATATCTTTCAGGTGACAGAATTAAATCTGTTATAACCAGCTTGGTATCCATTTGCTTTAAATTAGATTTGCTCTGAGTCTTAGAGATCCCTTTTGGATATTTTCCGATCTCTTTACACAAATAATCAAAATCATCAGGAATCAGTATGCCTACCTGTAATTTACCCTCTTCATCCTCTATGCAAAGGCTTGGTTTTTCAACAGATTTGACTATTAGCTCATACAAAAAAGGTTTGAACTTATTTTTTCTCTTCAACTTTATCTCATGAAAATAATCAGAAATCATGACCTTATATTCAGATATTAAAATATCATATTTTTTAAGTAATCTCACAAATTCTTTCTTTTTAATATCCTTGATCTTAAATATTGCGCCTGAAGGCAGATGTAGAATTCGGGATTGAGAATTAGAGTATTTTTGTTTGTATTCATCAGGATTAGTTGTTTGCGCTGTATCGGCAAATGCACTGGAAAATAAAGATAAATTAAGAAAGATATAACAAATACCAGTTAAAAGCAGAACAATATTTTTTTTCATAATTTCAAACTTCCTTTCTATTATCTATCAGATTTGGGTTAGATTTGTTCAATCTGAAAACGCGAAACCATAGGAATAATCGAACTATTTTGAGAATTTCGGAGTCTGTGCTTACCTGTGTTTGAAAATCGGACAAAGATGGCCTAAAAATGAGACGCGCAAATATGGAAGTTATTTCGGCCTAGTCCCTAAATTTGCTCTTTTTTTATCTTTAGGTCTTTAAAAGGTATGGGTGTTTTAAGGAAGAAGACAAGCAATCCTGCAGTACCAAAGCAAAGAGAAGCAAGTAAAAAAGCTAAAAAATAACCGCCTGTGCTGTCGAATATAAAGCCTCCCATAAGAGAACCGATAATAGATCCTATTGCAGCCACTGCCCATAATAACCCCATAATTTCAGCAAGGTTTTTATTGCCAAAGTAGTTCCCGATCAGGCCTGGAATCTGGGGAACCCTTGCTCCATATAAAAAGCCATAAATAATTACAAAGGCATAGAAGGCATTAGTGGTATTTATAAAAGGAAGCCAAATAAGCATCCCTGATGAAAGCAAGGTAGCAATTATAAGAGACCTCTTCAGTCCCATAATATCAGCGAATGCGCCTCCCAGGAGTCTGCCTGCTATACTTACCCCCCCTATAAAACCAAGGCCGGCCGCTGCGGTTTCTTTTGGGATCCCTGCATTTATTGCAAAGTTAACAATATGGATCATTATGAGATGAATTGGGATAGCGCAAAGCAACCATATGATGCCTAAGGTGAAAAAGGCCCTGGTTCTCATTGCATCCCTGGCTGTCCATTCCTTCTTTTTTGGCCTGGCCGAAGGGTTATGAGATAGATCAATCTGCCCGTTGCCGTCCATGGTTGGAGAACCATGAGGCTCTTCCTCCCCAAGAGGACGCAAGTTAATATCCTCCGGTTTATCGACAATCGCAATGGCTACAAGCATTATAATGATCCAGACTAATCCTCCAATGATAAAATAAGACACGCGCCATCCGTAAAGTGATATTAGATATTCAGAAAGTGGAGCAGCAAGGAGAGGGCCAGCCCCAATTCCGGAGGCAGCAATACCCAAGGCGAGTCCTTTCTTCTTCACAAACCACCTCTGAACAATTGTGGTTGGCAAGCCTGTGGTGGCCGCCACGCCCAATGAGGCTATTAGATAGGCCATATAGAAATGCCAAAGCTTATCCACCATTCCGCAAAGAAAAAAACCGATCCCCATCAAAAAGGCACTTATGACAAAGATCTTTTTTATGCCGTGTCTGTCTGCCAACCTGCCCACGATGGGCATTGAAACAATAAATACAGCAATATGAAAAGAGTGTATTATAGAAATTTCTCCCGCACCCCATCCAAATTCATCCTGTAATGGTTTGAAAAAAATTCCCAGAGAAAAGAAAAATCCATAGGTTTGAGCACTAATAAAGGCGCATAAAGCTATTATCCAACCGTAAAAAATCTTTTCATCTCCTCCTCTACAAAAGGATCTCATTTTTGCCCCAATATAGTC
>DAOWOF010000107.1 GCA_030642205.1 Desulfobacteraceae bacterium
GATCCAGAACCGGATCCAGAACCGGATCCAGAACCGGATCCAGAACCTGATCCAGAACCGGATCCAGAGCCTGATCCAGAGCCAGATCCAGAGCCAGATCCAGAACCAGACCCAGAGCCAGAGCCAGACGATGATGTCGCAGATGGATCTTATTCAGTTTCTATCTCAAGTGATATGAACGATCATGGCGTCATGGATATTGACGTTGCAGGTGGCGTTGCTAATGGAAACCTGGCTTATTGCATGTATATAGCCTCCTTTGGCATGGAACTCTGTGTTGATCTTCCTGTGGTTGACGTACCAGTTGCTCCTGGTTTTGTTATGAGCTTTGAGGCTGTTGCCAACGCAATGGGTTTAGAGGTTCCAATCGCTATAGAGATTGATTGTGTCGGTGGGACCTATACCGTTTTAATACAGGATCCTACATTTGCTCCTGTATTGGGATTTGATACAATTAATGGAACTCCTGTGTGTCCATAAGTTTTAAGTTTGTGGTAGAGATTTTTCATTCTCCAGGGAGAGATAATTATACTTGGCGCTTGAAAAATCACTACCTTATATAAAGGAGATTGTAATTCATGAAAAGAAAAACCATCACTTTTTTAAGCGTTTTTACCTTGCTCTTTGCCTTAGGCTTAATGCCGGCATTAAGCAGCAATGCCTTGGCAACAGGTAATGACTGCATGGATGATGTATGTGAGCTTATCGCAGATGCTCAGGCGGATATGGATGATGCCGCAACATATATCAAAAAGATTGGCCTGATCAGGCGGACGCTGGGAAAACGACAACTCGTACATGCTCATGCCTGCATTACTGGCGCTCAATTCAAATTGATGGACTGTACGGTTGCGGCCCTGCCATTAGACATGATTGCGGGTATTCTTCCTCATAATATGGCAGAACTTCAGAATTTAATACAAAATGTGCTTCCTTCAATGTTGCCATTGATACCGGATATCTTAATCAATCCCATCGTGGAAACAATGACGGTTGAGCAGGTCCTTATTGTTGTCAAAATTGTTATTGACAGCGCTTTAATCGACACTCATGGCATTTTGGATATTGATGCATTGAACAATATTGCAGTTGCTCAGAGGATCCTGGATAATCTGAATATCTGTAATTAATTTAAATTATTAGTTTTTTGGCAGCTTTCTCTAATTGAGGCTGCCAAAAAATATATGCCTGCCGAATAACTTTTGACCATTAATAAGGTCAGAAATTTCGAAGTTCTCCAAATTTTTAAATAAAAATTACCTCCCTGTCAGGAAATCCAAATCTTGCAATATCATAATGATTCAATAATAACATCAAGGTCAAATTTCTTATCCAAAAGCCAAATCAACTATCTTCGTATTTCAATTACTGATAAATGTAATTTAAGATGCTTATATTGCACTCCACAAAAAGATATTCCCAAATTGAGTCATCAAGATATCCTTACCTATGAAGAAATATATAAGATTGTAACACTTGCATGTTCTATTGGTATCAGAAAGGTCCGTATTACAGGAGGGGAGCCTCTGGTAAGGAAGGGCTTATTGGAACTAATTACCAGACTAAATGATATCAGCTGTCTGAAAGATCTATCTCTGACAACTAATGGCATTCTTCTCCCAAAATATCTGGAGAATCTAGCAGCCTCAGGTATAAAAAGGATAAATATCAGTCTCGACTCGTTAAAGCCGGAAAAATTTCATCAAATTACAGGATATGATAAATTAGATAATGTCATTGAAGGAATTAAAATGGCTACAGATCTTGGTCTTCATCCGATCAAGATTAATATGGTGGTTATTAAAGGGATAAATGATGATGAAGTACAGGATTTCGCGCGTCTTACATTTGATTATCCATATCAAATAAGATTTATTGAATATATGCCGGTGGGCGTTAGTCCCGGGAGGATCCGCCTTTCCCATCTATCCAATGATATTGTCAAGAAAAGACTAAACGGAATCGCAAAGCTTAATAAATTACCTGAAGCTGATTATGCAGGCCCTGCAGATTGTTATAAATTTGAAGGAGCGCGGGGAGAGATCGGTTTTATAAGCTCACGCAGCCATGCCTTTTGTTCAAAATGTAATCGGCTGCGTTTGACTGCCAATGGATATCTCAGGCCTTGCCTGTTTTCAGATGCTCAACTGGATCTTAAAAATCCTCTTAGAAATGGTGCGTCAGATGAAGAATTATTATCTATCTTTAAACAAGCGATACTTGATAAACCTGTAAAGACTCAACCTTTTTCAAGCAATAGCAAGAAACAAAACAACTGGTATATGTCATCTATTGGAGGATAAAAGTCCCAGGAGTTTGGCTGCGTTAAGCCCTTTTATTTGTGCCATTTGCCCTTTGGCCAGGGCCAGGGCATCTATTTCCCTAAAATATCTTTTTGCCCTTAAAAGGGGGTAGTCAGTTCCAAAAAGGATCTTGTCAAAGCCTATTAATTTTCCGGCAATTCTATAGATTTCAGGAGAATAAAGAAAAGGTGATGCTGCGGTATCAAACCAGACATTTTTTAATGCTTCTTTGACCTCTTTTTTCATAAGGGAATAAAAAAAGATTCCTCCTCCCCAATGAGCCAGGATAATTCGATTCTCAGAATAGGCTTTGATAAATCGGTATATTTGCCGGAGCGTCATGGGGGCCTTTCCGGGATATTCATGCCCGACCGGTTCATTTGTATGGAGGAGTAAAGGCGCGTCATATTTTAAGCATAATTCCATAACATCGTTTATATAGGAAATAAAATCCTGTGTCAGGTCTGAGCCATAAAGGGCAAGTTCACCGACACCCGCAAGTCCGGCCTGGAGGCAGCGTTCGCATTCGACAGCAATCCCTGAAGCAAGTGGTGAAAAACAGCAGAATCCTGCCAGACGATCAGGGTATCGGTCAATGGATTCAATTATATAATCGTTATGATGCTTATAATTTTTTTCTTTTGACCATGGAAAACCAAAGATAACAGATCTCTGAATTTCTTCCTTATCCATGTAATCAATAAGTTCTTTAACACCCACAGTTTTGGCATGCGGTGAACTATAGATCCCTCGAAAATCCTGCTCTTCTGAAAGCAGCAGAGATCTGTCCGCGTTAAAATCAGGAGGGAAAATATGCGTATGAAAATCGATAATCATATTTTTCATAAAAGAGTTTTCAATTTATTTTCAAGAGAACCGGGACGAAACCCGACAAGCTTATCCTTGATCTTGCCCTGACGATCAATAATAAACATGGTTGGTATTGAAATCCGGGTATTCCCAAAAAAATCTTTTAAGGTCTTCTGATTTGACCTTAATATCGGATAATTTATATGGTTATCCTTGATGAAGGTTTGCAGCGACAGGTTTGATGTTTGCATTGGATCGTCCAGGGATATTCCTAATATAACCAGGCCTTTTTTCTTGTGTTCTTTTTGGAGCATGACTAATTCAGGGATTGATTTTCTGCAAGGAGGACACCATGTGGCCCAAAAATCGACTAGAACTACTTGTCCAAGGTGTTCCCCAAGGGTTACCCTGTGGCCATTAATGTCTTTAAGAGAAAAATCCGGAGCTGGAGGCCCTGCACCTACTTCATTTTGGCATCCAATATACAAAAAAATAAAGGTTAGCAATGTCATCCATATGACTGTGCCTTTCCTATTTGGTTTCATTTATCCCCCTTTTGCCTTCCTTGAATGTAAATAAAATTGCAAGTATTCAGCTCTATTGATTCAAGATACACAACACTGATCTTATTAAAATTTTGAAATTATTTGCACTGGTTAGAGAGCGTTAAGAAAGAACCTGTCAATTAAATCTTTTTCAAAGGCCCTTATGCAAATCATTGTACAATATCGCGAGAAGGTGAAAAATATAAACACGAAAAGATCTCCTATATATTTTTCACCTCTATTACAATGCTTTTTTAACTACCTGGCTCCCAGAATAGTAACTATTGGCAGCAACATTCCAGGATGTCCACCCTGTGCCATTGCCAGGCCAATTTTGGGATCTTTTATCTGTCTTGGACCAGCTTTGCCGGTTAGCTGGGTATAAAGATCAATACACATCCTGATACCTGTAGCGCCGATAGGATGCCCAAATGATTTTAGTCCGCCATCACTATTTACAGGTTGTTCTCCTTTAAGTGTAAACCGGCCGTTTTCAATTTCATCGAGGGCAGCGCCTTTTTCGCAAAACCCCAGGGCTTCATATTCGGCCAATTCTGCTATTGTAAAACAATCATGTACCTGGGCGAGGCTGATCTCATTTCGGGGGTCTTTAATCCCTGCAGCCTCATAGGCCTGTTTGCCGGCAATTTCCGTTTCTGGCAGATGGTCATATTGATAATCTATATCTTCTTTTCCAAGCCCGGGTCCAACAGCAAGACCAAAGCCTTTTATTAATACATAATCATCTGTAAATGAGCTGGCCAGATCCGCCCTGCATAGTATTGCCGCAGCTGCCCCGTCTGTGGTCGGGCAGCAGTCAAAAAGCCCCAGAGGAGAGGCAATAATAGGAGCATTTATGACTTTTTCCAGATCCACCTCTTTTTGGAAGTGTGCTTTGGGTGAAAAGGTTCCGTTATAATGATTTTTAACGGATATCTTTCCCAAGGCCCTTTTTCCATCTTCAGGTTTTATCCCATAAGTCATAAAATACTTTGTGGCAAAGAGCGCCCATCTTCCCGGGGCAGTATACCCCTGGCCATAAGCAGGATGAAAAAAGAATTCAGGCAATCCACTATAACCGCTATCCTTTAATTTTTCAACTCCAACAACCAGAACAATATCATAAACTCCACAAGCCACTGCAAAGGCGGCGTTTCTTAGCCCATCCATACCCGAGGCACAAAGATTTTCAACTCTGGTTACAGGGATATGAGGTAATTTAAGAGGAGTGGAAATGGTATAACCACTATAACCGGAAACAACAGTGCTTACCCAGGCTGCGTTTATCGCGTCAGATTCTATGCCCGCGTCCTGATATGCCTCTTTGACCGAGTCAATAATCATATCGTCCGCGCTCATCCCCCAATTTTCACCAAATTTTGAGCAGCCTGTTCCGATAATGGCAACTTTATCTTTAATAGCATCAACTTGCATACTGAATATTTTAACCTCCGTAAGGAATCAGAAATTTAGTATAATTTCATTTTAGACAGGTTTTCATAATAAAGATCCTGGCCTTGATATGAATTTAAATTCTCCATAATATATTGTCTTGCGACTTTATCCTGAGCTACTATTCAGGCATACCAAAATCTATATTAACGAAAATTCATAAAAAATTATCTCAGCGGGCGAAATTTCCAGAAATAATTGTGAAAACCACCAGCGCCGTGAATCCATCTAAAGGTAAAATCGACCTCCATATCCGCTTCAATTTTATCGGGATCCCGATCGGTCATCTGTCCAAACACCCTCATATTATTTTCAAGATTTACAACACAAACAATTAAAGGCGGGTCAACGGTGCCAGCTAATTGGTCCTTACAATAGGTAAAAACCTTTCCTTTTTTATCGGAAATCATGAGATCTTCATATTCATCAATGGCCTGACAGTAAAGACAAATCCTCTGAGGTGGATAAAAAGCCCTTCCACAGCTGGTGCATTTACTGGCAGTCAATTGATAAATCATCTTTCGATCCCGGTACACAGCAACCGCGGATGAAACCATGGGAGGCCTGCTGCGGCCGCCTTCCATATCTATGATCTTACGCATTTGAATATATTGTTCGTAATTGGAAATATATACTTTTGATTCCAGATTTCCTTTAATGCCTTTGTATTCTTTATCAAGTTTAAGCTTATTATTGACCCGAAATGACAGAATATCGCATCCATCGCCATAGTTCACCAGGAGTATACGATCATTTGTCGCGGCATCTTCCAGAGCCGCGACAAACATCATCAGGCAAGAGGCAACTCCGGTATTGCCTATTCTGGAAAACATGGGGTCTTGTGCCTGAGTCTTTGGATCAAATTTAAAAGTACGGCATATTCCGAGATGACTGCGCTGATCAGGGGCGTAAATGACCACTTTGTTGAAATCTTGAGAGGTAGACTTGTTTTGTTTAAGAAAGCTGGTAATTGCTTGTTTGACATTTGCCTGATAGCCTTCGGTCTTTACAAAACGGTCCTCCCAGCTCTGGACATAAGGCTGATTGCTGACACGCCATTGATCTATAATTTCATTGGTATGATTATAGTTGTCCTCTAATGATATTACACCATCATTACTTACAAGCAAGGCTGCTGCCCCATCGCCAAAGATCCTTTCATTATCCGATCCTGGCGCCCCAAGACGGCAATCAGACGCTGTAACCAGTATGTTTTTGGCTGAACCTGACCTGACTGTGTCTATGGCCACCTGGAGCGCGTTTGTGCCAGCCCTTATGCTGTTTGTAAAATCAATAGTAAGTATATCCTTTTTCAGGCCAAGGGCCGCTGCTACGATAGAAGCTGATTGTTTTTCATTATAAGGTGTGCTGGAGCTGGCAAAATAGAGTCTGTCTATACTGCCTTTGTCAATCCCTTTAAGACAATCCCTGGAAGCTTCCAGGGCCATGGTTATAGTGTCTTCATCAAAATTGGCCACTGATTTTTCACCTATCTGTGAACCTCCTCCCCATGCCTTGGCAAGCACTTCAAGTTTCAGGCTATGGAAAGGAATATAGGCGCCTATTGATTTAATAGTAGACATGCTGTCTTCTCCTTTGTTAAGGGGCGAGTCTGAAATAACCTGAATCTGAGCGCTAGAAAGTTGTTTCATCCCAGCCCCTAATTGATTTGGAATCAGGACTAAATTACAAACTATACCTCGGAAGGTTATAACTTGGTTTTTGGTGCCCAATGAGCATCAAGAGCAAGGCGTGAAGGCCCGTCATCCCGGTTATTGCGAGCATAAACAACTCACATGATGTTCATGGTCATTAAAAAACCGCAATTTGCGGCCTTTCGAGGTATACAGTGCTTTAATGAATATTTAATATATAGTATAGTATCTTTCAGGATGCAATTTCATTTTTTTGGCTCTTTAAAATTTTAAATGGGTAAGTAATGCTTAATGAAACAGTGATCCTTTGTGAAAATCGAATTGGATCTCTTTGATGTACCAGGAATTCTGAACATTTAACGCTAAGAACTCACTCAAAAATAACTGTTTGCTCAACATTGACTTCCTCAATCCCTCAGATCAGGATTTTCCAGCTGCTTTCTAACAAAAACCTGACAAATCTCTAATAAAAACTCAACAAAATATAATTATGTTTAGCAAAGCTACTGTACTCTGTACTGTATTGGGGCTCGGCTGATTTTCAAAAAGCGACTGCGCCAAACGATGTAGCAGCAATACACTATAGGAAAATAAACCTGATTGATATGGAAGAAAAAATCATGCAGCTTTTACAAAACAACAAACTTCTTAAACTTGAAGACCTGCCCCTGGACGAAGAAATAAGCAAAGAGGACAGCAAGCGTTTTTTTGCTGTTGTATCAACAGATTTGAGCCCGGAACAGGAAAAACAGATCACGGATGTGGAAACAGTATATCCGCGGCAACGCTCCGTTCTGGCAGTGCACTGGCACCCCGAATTTGTTCCCATGGAACTCATCCGCAAGCGCATTGAAACCACTTTCCCAAATAAAAC
>DAOWOF010000012.1 GCA_030642205.1 Desulfobacteraceae bacterium
ACCATCTTGACCCCTATGAGATATCTCTAATGGGCGGAGAAGATTATCGGCTGCTGATAACAGTTCCCAAGCCAAATGTTTTGGCTTTTAAACAAATAATTTTAAAGAAAATGGATACCATATATAAAATAGGCGAGATAATCCATGGGTCAAAAATTGAGATTACAGACCTTAATGGTTGCCTTATCCAGCTAAAAGGAAAAGGTTTTGACCATTTTATATAGTCTGGAAGTTTTAATTCCTTCCAGCTGATAAATGCTCTGTATGAATATAGGCCTCAAATAAGGACCTTATAATCTGGGGATTAAGTATACTTCCAATTTTTAATCTGGAAAAGTAGTCACTAAAAATTCTAGGTTTGTCTGCGTTTATGATTTGATTTTGTTGTTCTATCAGGGTAGTATTTATTTTGATTATTTCAACTGGTTAATCTTAACTCTTTTAAGAACTTTTAACTCTGGAAGTTGAGGTTTTGCAAAGATTTCTATACTGGTAAAGAGACATTTCAATATGAGAACAGTTATCCATTCCAATAAAGCACCAAAGGCTGTTGGCCCTTACAGCCAGGCTATCAACGCAAATAATCTTATTTTCACCTCTGGTCAGTTAGCAATTGATCCTGACTCGGGAAGTCTCTTAAAAGGAGATATTAGAGAACAAACCAAACAGGTTATGGAAAACCTGAAGCTAATCCTGGCTACAGCCGGGACAGATTTCTCTAAGGTGGTAAAAACCACCATCTATTTAAAAAATATTGATGATTTTTCCAAAGTGAATGAAGTTTATGGCAGATATTTTTCAGATGCCCCACCGGCACGCAGCACTTTTCAGGTCGCAGGTTTACCATTGGGAGCAATGATAGAGATAGATATTATTGCCATGGTGGAATAGGTTGGGATGAATGCCACGGTTTCTCTTTTAAAATGTGATCACTATGACCTTTATGAGATAAAAGAGAAAATCCTTAAAGGTCTTTCTCTTCTGGGTTTTGATCCCTCTGATTTTCGGAATAAAAAGGTTGTTATCAAACCTAATCTGCTTAAAGGCAGTTTACCTGAAAAAGCAATTATTACACATCCTGAAGTGTTCCGAGCCGTTGTACAATTGGTTAAGGAATATGGAGGAGGCCCCGTAATGGTAGAGTCTCCAGCCTTGGGGGCACTTGAAAAAGTTCTTGGCAAAACCGGCTATGACCATATCCTTAAGCAAGAAAATTGCCAAGTGGCTGATACCAGGGTAACAGCACCTATCTTTTATAGCAAAGCCGAAATATATAAAAGGTTTGAGCTGCCCAAAGCCTTGTTTAATGCCGATATTATCATTAACCTGCCTAAATTCAAGACTCATGGTATAACATATATAACAGGAGCGGTTAAAAACTTATTTGGTTTTATTCACTCTCTTAATAAATCTAAATGGCATTTAAAAGCGTCGACTCAAAATGAATTTGCTAACTTTTTACTGGACTACTATGAGACCCTTTTAAACGGATTTCCAAAACCAAAAATCTTTTTACATATTATGGATGCCATTATTGCTATGGAAGGTGAAGGTCCAGGATCATCCGGTGATCCACGAAAAGTGGGTGCTTTATTATTCAGTCATGATGCTGTATCTATTGATTCCATAGCAGCCCGCCTGGTAGGTTTTGATATTGACAGGATCAAACCCCTGTGTTTCGCGAAAAGCAGGGGAATAGGGGCGGTATCTCTGGATGAAATCCATATCAAAGGAGACCCTGTTAATTCTTTTAATATTATCAATTTTACTCCACCCAGCATTACTAACCGTTTTGGCATGTTACATTGGCCATATAATACCAAGTTCTTTAAAAATTTATTTACAGAAAAGCCGGCGCCTGTTTTAGGCAAGTGCTCACTTTGTTATCAGTGTGAATCCATATGCCCCGCAGGGGCCATAACAAGAGCAAAAGGAAAAACTCGTCTTCCAAGCTACGACTATAATGATTGTATTCGTTGCTTATGCTGCATGGAAATCTGTCCTGAGGGTGCCATTGAACAAAAGAAGGGCAAACTACAGTGGCTCCTCGATTTTTGCTGCAAATAGACCTGTTCTTCCTCTAATTTTCGGAACCATTTTCGGATTATCAATAAATAGTGCCTGAACGAAAACCAGGATTTTTCTCTCAAGGTCAAGGAAGATCAAAATTTTAACCGCAGGAATACACTGGGTATTTTGAGGATTAAAGTTTTAATCTGACGCAGAGATTGGCGAGATAAAAGCAGACTTCGAAAAGACATTTTTTGTTCGGACACTAAATAAGAGATCAAGAGGTCTGGCACAATGACGATTTTAAAGATAATCTCCGGTGGCCAAACGGGAGTTGATCGAGCGGCGCTGGATGTGGCGATAGAACTAGGGGTTCGCCATGGAGGATGGGTACCAGAGGGCCGTAAAGCAGAAGATGGTATAATTTCAAATAAATATAATTTACAAGAGTTATGCTCTTCAAATTATGATAATCGTACGCAGAAAAATGTGGTTGGCTCTGATGGGACTCTTATCATAACACGGGGAGGAATAAAAAATGGCTCAAAACTCACACTAAAATTAGTTATGCAACATGGTCTGCCCTATTTTCATTTTGATCTTAATAATATGGATGTTTTTTTTGGAGCAAAGTCTATTTCTTCATGGATATCCAGAAATAAAATACAGATCTTGAATATAGCTGGACCACGTGCCAGTCAAGATGAGGATATCTATATGGATTCAACTGTACTCATTAAAATGGTTATCTATTTAGATTCGCTTGAGTCTAATTT
This sequence comes from Desulfobacteraceae bacterium, assembly GCA_030642205.1. Classification (GTDB taxonomy): domain Bacteria; phylum Desulfobacterota; class DSM-4660; order Desulfatiglandales; family Desulfatiglandaceae; genus DAOWOF01. The sequence continues at coordinate 2,787 of DAOWOF010000012.1, forward strand.
ATCACAATCTTATCATATCTCGGTTCGCAAACCACAAACTGTTGCTGAAGCCATAAAGCGTCTTATTGTCGAGCTGCCATTTAAAGAAAAAATAAAAATGGCCAAGATGTCGGCAAGGAAGCTTGTCTTATTAGATCCACTGTTGGGAGAATATATCCGAAATGTATTCGGACTTTACGGTTTTAACCAGGAGCTAATGGAATCATGCCAAACTTTTGTTAAAGGCAGGAACCATAATTTTTCAGAATATAACGCATCAGAAATTATTATCAAAGAATTATGGAAGAAACACCAGAGGTCACATAAACTGAGAAGGATTAAATAGGATTTAAACTGAATATTTTTTCCTTGAAAATAAGGCGGGTCGGATTTATATTATAAAATTTTAAAGAAGTAAATTACAGGGGGATTACTGGGTGGTTCAAATAGGTTTTATTGGATGGAGAGGTATGGTAGGATCGGTACTCATGGAACGTATGCAGGCCGAAAATGGTTTTTCAGGATTTGAACCAATTTTTTTTACCACATCCAATGTGGGGGGGCAAGGGCCAGCACTGGGAATAGATGTTCCGCCTCTTCAGGACGCCTACGATGTTAAACTACTGACCTCACTTGATATCATTATAAGCTGTCAAGGCGGAAGTTATACCAAAGAGATATATCCTGAAGTTCGCAAACAAGGCTGGCAAGGTTATTGGATAGATGCTGCCTCTACCCTTAGAATGGCCGAGGATAGTATTATTGTTCTGGATCCGGTGAATAGAACGGTTATAGATAATGCGGTAGGCTCGGGAATAAAGACGTTTGTAGGAGGGAATTGTACGGTTAGCTTGATGTTAATGGCTATTTCAGGGCTGATTGAATCCGGCCATGTGGAATGGATATCATCAATGACCTATCAGGCTGCTTCCGGAGCCGGCGCTAAACATATGAAGGAATTAATCAGTCAGATGGCTGCGTTGGGAAATATTTCGACTGCCCTCTTGAAGAATCCTGCGACAACCGCTATTGCTCTTGATCAGGTCATAACATCTGAACTACGAAAGGACTCTTTTCCTACTGAAAATTTTTCAGTGCCCTTAGCTGGCAGCCTTATCCCCTGGATTGATACCCTGATGGAGTCAGGACAAACCAGGGAAGAATGGAAAGGCCAGGTTGAAACCAATAAAATCTTGCAGACCGGAAAAACTATTTCAGTAGATGGCTTATGCGTCAGGGTAGGAGCCATGCGGTGTCATAGTCAAGGGCTGACTATCAAGCTGGATAAGGATATCCCCATAGAAGAGATTTACCAGATGATTGAAGGTGCAAATCAATGGGTTCACCTGGTGCCCAATGATAAAGATTCCACCCTGAAATATTTAACTCCCTCTGCAGTCAATGGCAGTCTTGCCATTCCTGTCGGAAGGGTAAGAAAGATGCTTATGGGTCCTGAATATATCTCCGTATTTACAGTCGGAGATCAACTTCTCTGGGGCGCGGCTGAGCCGCTTCGCAGGATTTTGGATATCATAAGAAGGAAATAATCTTTTACCCGCACAGCTCGAAAACTTTCAGATTTGGAGCATATGCGGAAATATTATGTGCTACTCTTAATTTATAGGGAGGATAAATTATGAACGAAGAAACTACAGTTAATTCTAATGAAGAAAAAAATAATATTGATGTAAACAATGCTGTCGAAGTATTATTTGAAAAAGCTGATCCAGTAAAAAGGATCATAGCTTTTGTGATTGATTCTTTGCTTGCAATGGTGATTGGATTTATACCTGTTATCGGAGGAATTGTCGGGGCTCTTTATATGCTTCTGCGAGATGCCTTGCCCATTGAAGCTCTTGATTATAAGAGCGTTGGCAAAAAACTGATAAATTTATCTGTAGTGATGCCGGAAAATTCCACATTTAAAATTGATTATGGGGTATCAGCGAGAAGAAACTGGATGTGGGCAATCGGGCCAATCATGGTTTTTCTCCTTTTCATTCCTGTTATTGGCTGGATCGTGGATATATTTTTGGGAATCGCTTTGTTAGTTCTGGCTGTTATTGAAGTAGTAAAAATTTTCTCTGATGAGAAGGGCCAGAGGATCGGCGATCAGATGGCTAAAACAATGGTTATTGAAAAGAAGTAAGTGTTTTATTGCCATCGGTAAAATTGATTTTCTCCGGTTTTTAAATTTAACGCTATTTAGTGTATGGACAAAACTGTCTTTTCGAAGTCTGCGTTTATCCCGCCAATCTCTGCGCCAGATAAAAAATTTAATCCTCAAAATATTCAAAGTATTCCTGCAATTAAAATTTTTATCTTCCTTGATCCGGGGGAAAATTTCTAGTCTTTGTTCAGTCTCTAATTATGAAAAATGCTGCCAAAATGGTGTTGAATATGGCTAAAATATAATTTTTGTTCCTGTTTTTTTTAAATCGTTTGCCGTAAAATGAAGGATGCCAGAATTTTCAATAAAAAAAGATAAAAAAACGAACCTTAAGCCTTGAAATTAATACGATGTTTTGTTACTACTTAGCTGATAATCCTAAAATCACCTTTTAGAGATCAAAGAGCAGTGGTAATTAACAATCTCAGCTTCCATCTCGGGCAAAACGCACTATAATGATCTCGATGTTTGAAATTCAAAAATATTATGCATTTTACACCATACAAAGCAGGTTTACAACTGTTTCTGCTTGATCAATAATGGTGAGGATAGGCCAAATAACCGGAGGGGGTAATTTTAATAATGTCAAAAAATTCAGATACAATATCCGAGATGAAGGTTCTCAATACAGACAGTTATGATGATTCTTCATTGGATAAAACAAACGCTTTAGAAGACACCGAAACTGAGGCCGACTTTCAGAGCATGGAAGATTTAATGCAATTTTATGAAGAAAGCCTCAAAAATTTCCAGGAAGGTGAAGTAATAACCGGGGAGGTAGTTCAGTTAGATCATGAATATGTTCTTGTTGATATCGGTTATAAATCAGAAGGACGTATTTCCATCTCTGAATTCACAAATGCAAACAGAGAGGTAATGGTTAAACTCGGTGATCATGTTGATGTACTCCTGGAACAGAAAGAAGATGACAATGGACATATTATCCTCTCTAAAGAAAAGGCTGCCAGGATAAAACTATGGGATAAAATCAAAGTAGTTTATGAAGATAACGGGACTATTCAAGGAAAAATAATTTCCCGTGTTCGAGGTGGGCTGTCAGTCGATATTGGCCCTCAGGCCTTTCTACCAGGCTCACAGGTGGATTTGAGACCAATTCGTGATCTTGATGCTTTAATCGGCACAGAGCATGATTTCAAGATTGTAAAGTATGATAAAAGGCAGGGAAATATCGTTCTTTCGAGAAGGGCGCTTTTAAAAGAAAAACGCGATGCCCAAAGAGAGGAGACTCTTAAAAATCTGGTTGAAGGTGCTATAATGGAAGGGACAGTTACAAATATAACCAATTATGGCCTTTTTATTGATCTGGGAGGAATTGATGGCCTGGTGCACATTACGGATCTGTCCTGGGGCCGTGTCGGACATCCTTCAGAATCATACCAGACAGGGGATAGAATATCTGTTAAGATTTTAAATTTTGATAAAGAAAATGAAAGAGTCTCTTTGGGAATAAAGCAGCTGACTCCTGATCCCTGGAGTGAGGCGGCGAATAAATTTCCTGTAGGCACAAAAATAACAGGCCGTGTCGTCAGTCTTACAGATTATGGGGCATTTCTGGAGGTACAGGAGGGTGTGGAAGGTTTGATCCATGTATCGGAAATGTCTTGGACAAGGAAGATCAGGCATCCAACCCAAGTCTTAAAAGTTGGGGATAAAGTTGATGCGGTAGTCTTAAATATAGACGCCGCTAAAAGGCGTATTTCTCTGGGGATGAAACAGGTAGAACCTAATCCCTGGGATTCCATTGATGATAAATATCCAGTAAACACCATTATTGAAGGATCAATTAAGAATATTACCAGTTTTGGTATCTTTATAGGTATTGATGAGGGAATTGATGGCCTGGTTCATATATCTGATATATCCTGGACCAAAAGGATTAAACATCCTTCTGAATTATATAAAAAAGGCCAAACTATCCAGGCTATCATCCTTAATATTGATAAGGCAAATGAACGCTTTTCACTTGGGATTAAACAGCTGACCACCAACCCATGGGATAATATCTCTGAAAAATATAGCCGTGGGATGAAAATAACTGGCACAATTGCCAGTATAACAGATTTTGGTATTTTTATAGAACTCGAAGAAGGAGTTAAAGGACTGGTTCAAAATTCTGAACTGCCTAAAGATCACTCATCTACGGCCCAATATAAGGTAGGTGACGAAATAACAGCCATGGTGATTAATGTTTCCAAGGATGACAATAAAATAGACCTGTCACTCAAAAGGCTGCATGAAAGCAAAGAAAAAGCAATTTTCAGAAATTACATTGATAACCGTGAAGAAGCCACCTCTAATCTTGGAGATTTATTGAAAGAAGAGATGCTGAACTTGCAACAAACCTCCGAAGAGGAGTCTGAAAAAAAAGAGGAAGATACGAATAATCTCACATAGTATCTGAACAAAAACCAGGATTTTTTTTGTCAAGGCAAGGATTGAAATTTTGATCTGACGCAGAGGCTGTCAAGATAAGCGCAGCCTTGTGACACACTGAGGACTTGTTGAAGAAAGCATCGACATTGATGTTTTCTTCTGATAGTGTATTTAAAAATTATTCATATCAATCCCCATGCCTTGGCAGGAGAGATGCAGGTTTTACCGGAATGACATTTTTTTATATACCTTACTAACTGTGTCTAAAATTCAATTTAGCCACAATCTATATATAGCTAAAGCACAGTTCTTTCATATAAAAACTAGATATTTCTCTTCTCAAACAAAAGACGACCCATGAAAATTGTACTGGTATTCCCTCCTTTTTATCTTGCCTCCATGTATAATCTTCCTCCTTTGGGCCTTATCAACCTTGCAACAGCGCTCAAGGATGAACCGCATCAAGTAGTCATTATTGACTTGGTATTGGCAATTCGCCAAGGCAAGCTGCAAATGGGCAGGTCTATTTACTCAGAATGCGCTTCAATCATCCTGAATCAAGATCCGGATATAGTAGGATTTTCTGCCCAATGTACCACCTATCCAGCCGTTATCCAGATAGCTAAAAAACTAAAAGTTAATGAACCCGGACTCAAAATAGTAATAGGTGGTCATAATGCGTCTTTTGTTGATAGATTGACCCTTGAAAACTATCCTTTTATTGACTCAATTGTCAGAGGAGAAGGAGAAATAACCTTTAAGGAACTGACTGACTGCTATGCCAAAGGAAAACTTCCAACAGGGATATCAGGAGTTACCTGGCGTCATGATAGTAAAATAATCAAGAATCAAGAACGTGAATTAATAAAAGATTTAAATGAGTTACCATTACCCGACTACAGCTATCTTCCTACATTAGATAAATATCGGGATGAATGCCAACTTTCCAGAAGCATTGCCATTCTGGAAGTAGGACGTGGCTGCCCTCATAACTGCATCTATTGCTCTGAATCTGTCCTCTGGAGACGCAGGACAAGAACCTTGTCTCCGGAAAGATTGGTCCTGGAGATGAAAAACCTGGCAAATAATTACAAGGCCGAATGTTTTCTTATGGCCTATGATCAGTTTACTGCAAACAGGGATTTTGTAGAATCATTTTGTCACCAACTGATTGAATCAGGCCTGAACCAATTGCCCTGGTACTGTATTTCCAGGCTTGACAGTGTAGACAAAGGAATCTTGAATCTCATGAGAAGGGCAGGTTGCGAATCCATGTGTTATGGGATTGATTCAGGATCAAAAAAGACACTTGCTTTTATACGAAAAAAGATTGATCATCAAATCCTTTATAAACGAGTAGTAGAAACTTCAGAGGAAGGATTAATCCCGACATTAAGCTTTGTTGCAGGATTTCCTGTGGAAGATAAAGAGGATATTGACCAAACCTTGGTTATGGCCCTTCAGACCGGTATTATTGGGAATAATAATCCTTTGATCCAAATGCCTACGGTACTGCCCGGGACAGACCTCCATGCATATTACGGGGAAAAATTGGTGCGGGAAGTAGATACCTATTTTGCCCTTGGACTTGAATTTGATAATGGACAGCGTTTGAGTTCAGATGAAGAATTAATTGATTCAAACCCTTTAATTTTCAGCAGCTTTTATAATCTCCCCTGTCCTGGCAGGACATTAGAGGAACTAAGCCTGATTGCTGGTTATTTTCCCTTAATTGTCCGTCTTTTTCCTAAAACCTTTTTAATACTGTGTATTGAATGTCAAGAGTCTGCTGGAGATCTTTTTCTCCAATGGTTATCCTGGTTAAGAAAAAGAACAAATAGAAACCGACTCACATTATCACCTCAAGATTGTTATCTTTATTTCAGAAAATTCGTTACCGGCATACTAAACAAAAGAGATGAAATCAAACTCCAGCACATATGGGATATCGTTAAATATGAATATTTATCCCTTGAGGTGGGCAAGTTCCCCCCTGATAAAAATTCATTTGATATTGATCTTAATCAAATTAATGAATTTAAGCCGCTTAAAAGCCAGGAAATAATCATAGAAAAATTTGATTTTAATATTCCATCAATTATAATAGATTTAAAAGGTGGCAAGTTTAAACAAGATTATTCTCCCAGGGAAACCTACCTGATCTTCAAACAGGAAGACGATACGCTGGAAGTTACCGAAATAAACTCATTTGGAAAAGATTTTATAGCATTCTGTGATGGTAAAACGACCTTTGAATCAATTACTAATCAATTATATAATCATTATGTCTCGGATGTTAATGAAGACACCTTTTTCGATTCCTGTGTAGAAGCACTTCATGTCTTTGTAAGCAGCAAGCTGCTAATATCAGGATGAGATAAAATACAAATTGAAAGGAGGTGAATATATTGCTAAAAATTAAAAAAGTGGAAAAAAAGGTTTCTTATGCCGCAAGTTGTCACGCACCATCATGCCACGCACCATCATGCCACGCACCGGCATGTCATGCACCATCATGTCACGCACCGACATAAAGAATGAGATTATAAACCTTAAAACAATTTTAAGAGGAGGCCTGAAGAAAACAGGCCTCCTCATTGCAACCTTTTTGTTGCCAATCCTTAAAATCCACCCCTATATCTTTATAAGAAAAAGGTCATGGCAAGGCCGGAACACATTCCCATAAGACATACAGATGGATGTTAATATGAAAATATTTCTGACTGAGTTCTTAATCTGCCCTAATTGCTTACCTGATGAGCACCAACTTATTTCATACGATATTGAGCTTGATAAAGATGAGATATTGTCCGGCTATCTAAGGTGCCAATATTGTGATACCAGGTATCCAATCCTGGAAGGCATTGCTTTTATGCAGAAGCCCACTAATACCCAAAAGCCTGCATCCCTTTTAAAATATGAGACAGATCACTTATTGGCATCTTACCTCTGGAGTCATTACTCAGATCTTTTTAATGATCAAAATGCAACTGAGTCCTATAAAATATGGGCAGACCTTATCTCTCCCAGTGAAGGTCTGTGCCTGGATGCCGGTTGTGCTGTTGGTAGATTTACATTTGAAATGAGTAATAAAAATCAGTTTACAGTAGGCATGGATAATTCCCATGCCTTTATACGTAAAGCAAGACAGTTCCTTCATAACCCGCAAATTGATATTTCTATGCCCATAGAAGGATTATTGTTGGAATCAAAAACCTTTTCTGTTCCCCAAACATGGAATATGGATAAGGTCGATTTCATTGTGGGGGATGCATTGCGAATTCCTTTTAGGAAAGGCCTTTTTTCATCCATGGCATCATTAAATTTGATTGATAAAGTCCCATTACCAATCAAGCATCTTACAGAAATGAACAGGGTAGCCAAAGATGAAAACTCTCAATTTCTTATCTCAGACCCATTTTCCTGGTCTGAAGATATTGCTAAAAGAGAAGATTGGCTGGGAGGGACAACCTCCGGGATTTTTTCAGGGTATGCAAAAAATAATCTTCTTTCATTATTAGGCAGCGAGAATGAAATAATCAGGCCTTGCTGGACGATTGAAACTCAAGGGGACTTATGGTGGAAAATAAGAAATCACAAAAATCATTTTGAGCATATAAGGAGCTGCTTTATTAAGGCTAAACGTTAAATCCTTGAAACAAATATCTTGACAACCAATATGATTTAAAATATTTTATAAAAAAAGGTATAGAGAGATCTTTAAGGATTAAAATTTTAGACTGACGCTGAAATCGGGCAGATAAATACAGGCTTCGAAAGAACTGCTTTTGCAAAGGTCTCAAAGAAAAAATAACATGTCAAATAGTCAATATATTAAAAATAATCTGTTATCAGGGTATCTACTTGGTCTATTTCTATATATTTGTAATAGATCGTGTGGTTCTGACTTGATAACAAAGTGACTAAATAAAAAAATTTAAAAACCGTTATCAGGCTTACCTGATAACGGTTTTTTTTTGAACAAAACCAGGAAGCTCTTAGACTGTCTCTACTGACTGATGGGTTCGTAAAAAATCCATGAACAAAGCTCATGAACTCCGGCCTGAGGGTGGAACCATTTATCCGGTTATCACTGATTAGGCCCGAAGTAAAATACTAAAATCCCAATGCATATAGGCCAGTAATCATGCCTGAAAATATTATTATATATGATACAACCTTGAGGGATGGGACTCAGGGGGAACAAATTAATCTATCAGCTGAAGACAAATTTCGGATTGCACAAAAATTAGATGAATTCGGGATCCATTATATTGAAGGCGGGTGGCCGGCCTCAAATCCAAAAGACACCCGTTTTTTTCAGCTAATCCGTAAATCCTCTCTGAAAAACTCTCGTGTGGTAGCTTTTGGCAGCACTCATTGGCCTAAAAGCAATCCTCAAAATGACACCAATCTTTTGTCCCTGCTCAAAGCTGAAACAAAGGCAGTTGCCATTGTCGGTAAAAGCTGGGATTTCCATGTCAGGCAAATCTTGGATGTATCGCTGGATAAAAATCTGGCCATGATAGAAGAAACATTGTCTTATCTGAAAACGGAAGGCCGTGAGGTTATCTATGATGCAGAACATTTTTTTGACGGCTATATCCATAACCCGGCCTATGCTCTGGCAACAATCGATTCTGCCATTAATGGAGGAGCCGATTATATTGCTCTTTGCGATACCAATGGTGGCACACTGCCTGATGATATCCGAAGAATTGTTACCGAGATTAAAAAAAAGATAACTACACCAATAGGATTCCATGCCCATAATGATTGTGGCCTGGCCCTGGCCAATTCCTTGATAGCTATCCAGGCAGGAGCAAAGATGATACAAGGAACGATAAATGGTTATGGAGAACGTTGTGGAAATGTGGACCTGATTCCTGTTATCGCGAATCTTCATCTCAAGATGGGGTATCATTGCATTTTACATGAAAAAATAAAACAATTGACCGAGCTTTCCCTATTTGTTAGTGAAGTTGCCAATGTGCCCCCCTTGAATCAGCGTCCATTTGTTGGAAAAAGCGCATTTAGCCACAAAGGGGGCATTCATGTGAGTGCTATTCAAAAGGCACCCTCAGCATATGAACATATAGATCCCTCCCTGGTTGGGAACCACAGGCGGGTGCTGGTTTCGGATCTTTCCGGTAAAAGCAATGTGGAATATAAAGCAAGAGAGCTTGGAATCAAACTGCCTGAAAATGGAATCAGCAGCCGCAAGATCGTATCTCATATAAAAAATCTGGAAGACCAGGGTTATCAATTCGATGCCGCGGAAGGTTCATTAGAGCTTTTATTAAAAAAATTAACGGGGCAATTTGAAGATCCTTTTACTCTTGAAGCATTCAGAGTAATAATTGATAAAAATAGAGATGGAAGCAATATCTCTCAGGCTACTATAAAAATTTCGGTAGGTCACGATCATGAGATAACAGCAGCTGAAGGGGATGGGCCTGTAAATGCCCTTGATAATGCTCTTAGAAAAGCCCTGATAAAATTTTTTCCACAGATTCAGGAAATGGGTTTAGTGGACTTTAAGGTTCGGGTCATTGAAGGATCTGATGGGACTGCTGCAAAGGTAAGAGTACAGATCTATTCTCGTGATGCAAAGGAAATATGGTCTACGATCGGTGTCTCGGAAAACATTATTGAGGCAAGCTGGCAGGCATTGGTGGATAGTGTTCAGTATAAGTTATTAAAGGCTTAAGTAGTATCCGAGGGATATAGAAATATACTTTTAAAACAGCACCATATTATATGCTTATTTAGGAGATGACCCCATGCAAGACAGAATCATTATATTTGATACAACACTTAGAGATGGTGAGCAATCACCTGGTGCCAGTATGAATACTGCTGAAAAATTACGCCTGGCTAAACAATTGGAAAGGTTGGGAGTAGATGCTATGGAAGCCGGGTTTCCTGCTTCTTCACCTGGAGATTTTGAAGCAGTCAAAGAGATTGCCGGAGTAATTAAAAATGTCCAGGTCACAGCGCTGTCACGAACATCCAAGGAAGACATCGACCAAGCCTGGGAAGCAATAAAATATGCTGTCGATCCACGGATACATATTTTTATTGCCACTTCTGACCTGCATATGGAATGGAAACTTCAGATGAATCGAGAAGAGGTTTTAAAATCGGCCATAGACGCAGTTCGCTATGCCAAAACTTTCACTGATAATGTAGAATTTTCATCCGAAGACGGCTCACGTAGTGACCGCGATTTTTTATGCCGTATTTTTGAAGCTGTTATTGAGGTCGGAGCTACAACCGTTAATCTTCCGGATACTGTCGGATATGCTTTTCCTGAAGAATACTCTGCCCTGCTTTCTTATGTGATTAAACATACACCAAACATAAACAAGGCTATATTGAGTGTCCATTGTCATAATGATCTCGGACTTGCAACCGCCAATACCCTGGCCGGTCTTAAGGCAGGAGCCCGACAAGCTGAGGTCACAATCAATGGTATTGGAGAAAGGGCTGGAAACACGTCTCTTGAAGAGATAGTCATGAGCCTTTATACCCGAAATCAGCTTTTACCGCTTACATGCGGCATTAAGAAACAAGAACTTTATCCCACAAGCCGTCTGGTAAGTATGATAACGGGAATGCCTGTTCAGGCTAACAAAGCAATTGTGGGGGCAAATGCCTTTGCCCATGAGGCAGGTATTCATCAGGATGGCGTGTTAAAAAATCCCATGACTTATGAAATTATGGAGCCCGAGACAATAGGCCTTTCCAGTAATCGTCTTGTATTAGGCAAACACTCAGGACGGCATGCCTTTAATGTAAAGCTTGAGGAGATGGGATATCAATTAAATAAAGATGAATTAAATCGTCTATTTAAAAGAATGAAGGCCCTGGCTGACAAGAAAAAGGAGATACTGGATGAAGATCTTGAAGCCTTGCTTGGAGATGAAATACTGAGAGTGCCGGACACGTTTAAACTTGAATATCTCAACGTAGTCAGCGGCTCAGGAGCAGTCCCTACAGCTACAGTCAAGTTAATTATTAAAGGCAAGGAAGAGCAGAGCGCAAGCCTTGGAGTAGGCCCCATAGATGCAGCCTTTAACACAATTGCCAATATGACTGGTACTAAGTGCAAGCTTCTCCATTTTTCTGTCAATTCCATTACAGGAGGAATGGATGCGCTAGGAGAAGTTACAGTCAGATTAAAGGAGAATGATATAATAGCTCTTGGTAAAGGAGCTGATCCGGATATAATTACAGCCAGCGCAAAGGCTTACATCAATGGGCTAAATCGACTTGCATATCTCAATCTGAATCCAGTCAGAAAATCTGAATAGAACGGATCTTGGACTCGACCCTTAATCAATTTGATGGCCTCGTAAAAAATCCATTTATCGGCCAGGGAAGGAAAGGCAAATTCTTTCCCGGTCATCAAATTTGAAAAAACAGAAGGAAACTATCATGCCAATGACAATCACGGAAAAAATTCTGGCAGCTCATGCTGGACTGGATACGGTTAAACCTGGAGACTTGATTGATGTCAAGGTGGATATGGCATTAGCCAATGACATTACAGCACCTTTAGCAATCAGGGTCTTTGATGAATTGGGTGTGAAAACAGTTTTTGATCGGGAAAAAATTGCTTTGATTCAGGATCATTTCGTTCCTAACAAGGATATCGCGTCTGCTCAACAGACAAAAATTATGACAGAATTTGCCCGGCTTTATGGGATTAAATATTATTTTGATTTAGGTGATTCAGGTATCGAACATGTGCTTCTGCCTGAAAAAGGAATTGTAGTTTCAGGAGATTTGGTTATCGGAGCTGATAGTCATACTTGCACATATGGAGCTCTGGGCGCTTTTTCAACAGGGATGGGCAGTACTGATCTTGGAGTTACCTTTGGAACGGGCAGGACATGGCTTAAGGTACCGGAAACAATTAAATTTGTTTATGAAGGAACTCTGGGTCACTGGGTAAGCGGAAAAGATCTCATTCTTTTTACCTTAGGAAAGATAGGTGTGGAAGGGGCAGTATACAAAACAATGGAATTTGCGGGTAAAGTCATTAGAAATCTCTCCATGGATCAAAGGTTTACAATGACCAATATGGCCGTGGAAGGAGGCGCTAAAAATGGTATTATTGAACCTGACGATATCACTAAATCCTATTTGTCAGAACATACGAACAAACAATACACCTTTTTTAAAAGTGATCCTGATGCTTCCTATGAAAAAATTCTTACTATCAATACGAATGAGATAGAACCTCAGGTGGCCTTGCCACATTCACCAGATAATGTAAAAGGCATTTCAGAACTGGATAATATTAAAATTGATCAGGTCTTTATCGGATCTTGTACCAATGGCCGCATTGAAGACCTCCAAATTGCTGCAAAGGTATTAAAAGGTCAAAAAGTCGCTAAAGGTATACGCTTGATTGTTCTTCCCTCAACGCCTCTTGTATATAAAGAGGCCCTTCAAAAAGGTATTATCGAGACATTGCTGGATGCAGGAGCTGTATTAGGGCCTCCTTCCTGCGGTCCTTGCCTGGGAGGTCATCTGGGAATACTGGCACAAGGGGAAAAAGCTGTATCCACTACAAATAGGAATTTTATCGGCCGTATGGGCCATCCTGAAAGTGAAGTCTACCTGGCTAGCCCAGCCATTGCCGCTGCTTCAGCAATCCTTGGCAAAATTGGAAGCCCGGATGATATTTAAGCATTGAATTATTGGCGGACTTGTAAAACATATATCAACAGGCCGAGTGCGGGTAAGCCACGTCCTGAAGAGCGGGTGGAAGCCCTTTATATTTATTTAGATGTAGAGAGGAATTAAATAAAGCTTATGGAATCCATTAGTAGAGTTTGGAAATTTGGCAATGATATTGATACTGATCTGATTATCCCTGCAAGATTTCTCAATGTTTCAGACCAAAATGAACTTGCAAAAAAATGTTTTATTGATGTAAAACCTGATTTTGCCGGGTCTATACAGAATGGAGACGTAATTATAGCAGGATCTAATTTTGGCTGTGGATCATCCAGGGAACATGCCCCATGGTCTATTAAAGCAGCGGGTATTAAAGTAGTTATCGCAAAAAGTTTTGCCAGAATCTTTTACAGGAATGCCTTTAACATTGGATTGCCAATCCTTGAATCCATGGATGCGTGGGAACTTTTTGAGGAAGGGGACCAAATCGAAGTTGATTTAAGCGCCGGGAAAATCATGAATAAGGCCAATGGAAAACAGACAATGGCAAATCCTATACCAGACTTTATGATGAATATTATTCAGGCTGGAGGTTTAGTGCAATATATAAAAAATAAAGATCGCCTCTGAAAGGAGATTACATGCTACAATCATATAATATAGCCGTCATACCAGGCGATGGCACAGGTCCTGAAGTTGTGGCCGAAGGTATTAAGGCCCTTGAAGCTATCTCTAATAAATGCAACGTGAACTTTAATTTTAAAGAATATGGTTTAGGTGGAGAGCAGTATCTCAAAGATGGAACTCTTCTTCCAGATGATACCTTGGAAGAATTAAGGTCAATGGATGCTATTTTTCTGGGGGCAATTGGGCACCCAAAAGTACAACCCGGGATTCTTGAAACACAGATATTATTAAGAATGCGTTTTGAGCTTGATCTTTACATCAATTTAAGACCTGTCCTTTTATTCCCTGGCATAGAAACTCCTTTGAAGGATAAAAAGCCTCAAGATATCGATTTTATAGTTGTAAGGGAAAATACTGAAGGAGTTTATACCGGTGGAGGAGGCTTCCTCAAAAAAGGGACACCAGATGAAATAGCTATTCAGGAATCCATTAACACAAGAAAGGGGGTGGAACGCTGCATCCGTTATGCATTTGAATATTGTAAAAAGAGGAACAAAGACAGGCACCTGACACTCTGCGCTAAAAATAACGTCCTGGTTTATGAATCTGATCTTTGGGTCAGGGTATTTGATGAAGTAAGTAAGGAATATCCTGAAATAAATACCGGCTACCAGCATGTGGATGCACTGTGCATGTGGATGATCAAAAATCCTGAACAATTTGATGTAATTGTCACTGGAAATATGTTTGGAGACATCATAACTGATATTGGAGCAATTATTCAGGGAGGCCTCGGTATTGCAGCAGGTGGTAACATAAATCCTGAAGGAACCGCTATGTTTGAACCAATTGGAGGATCAGCTCCGAAATATGAGGGGAAAGATATTATAAACCCCATGGCAGCCATATCCGCAGCGCAGATGATGTTAGAGCATTTAGGAGAAAAAAAGCCTGCATTAATTTTGCAGGAAGCCATCAAAAAAGTATTAAAAAACGACCTTATTAGCCTGGAAGCAGGAAAAATGGGGATGGGCACAAAAGAAGTCGGGGACTTGGTAGCCAAATATATAGATTTGAGTCCATCCACAGCCGAATAAAAATAATATCTTTGAAGAGCCTGGTCTATGAAGGATTTGAAAATTGCCGCTGTTTGCATGCATTCTGAAACTGGCGAGATTAAAAACAATCTGGCCAAGATGAGGAGCATTGTATCTGAAGCCTCTAAAATAGGGACAGACATCATATGCTTTCCTGAACTTTGCGTTACAGGCTATACTCTAAAAAATATTGACAAAATATACAATGCCCTTTTTAATACAAAAAGCGTGATTGAGCATGTTGAGCAAATGGCTCAAAAAAATCGTATGGTTATAATTGCCGGTTTTATAGAATTCTCATTTGAAGGGGAAGCATTCATCACTCAGATGGTTGCAGGCCCAGATGGGATCATAGGGTTTTATCGAAAAACCCATCTTTCACCTGCGGAACAAAAAGTTTATAAACCTGGGGGGGATATCAAGATATTCTCATATGGAGGAACGACTTTTGGCGTTCAACTTTGCTATGAGGCTCATTTTCCTGAAATTTCTACAACACAGGCCCTTATGGGAGCAGATATTATCTTTATCCCCCATGCTTCCCCAAGGGGAACACCACCCCAAAAGCTTCGAAGCTGGCTGAGGCATCTTCCAGGAAGGGCCTTTGATAACGGACTTTTTGTTGTTGCATGTAATTTGGTCGGAAAAACAAATGATAGCTATTCTTTTCCTGGAGTAGCTGTGGTTTTAAGCCCGCAAGGGAATGTCATAAGCCAATATGCCGATGACGAAAAAGCAGTGTTATACACAGAGCTAAAAGCTGATTTGTTATTTGATTGCAGAACCAGCAGGAAAAAATATTTTCTACTTAATAGAAGACCTGAACTTTATGGCATGGTTTCAAAATGAAATTCCTCGTAAAAAATCGTAACTGCGATTTTTTACGAGGATACGAAGGTTAGACACAGCCTGTTGGTTTTGGTAAACCAGCCATTTTACAAGCACCTTTACCCGGTCCTGATGGGAAAAGCTCATAGATGTATTTTAATTTATATCCGGTAATTTTGGATAAAATCCTGACCATAGGTGCTATTCCATTTTTCGTGTAATAGTCTTGAAGGATTTTTACCACTTTTTTGTGCTCATCTGTCAATTCTTCAATACCCTCTTCTGCTTTGACGTGTATCATCCAATCTTCATCCCAATTTGCAAAATCATCAATAAAGCCATCTTCATCAACAGCATAATTTTTGCCTTTAAAGTCAACAATCGGCATAATAATAAACCTCCAATATTTTTTAATAAATCTATCCCGGAAAAGCAGGAAGCATAAAGATTAAATAAATCGTACTCTTATTAATATGGGCATTAATCCCTTGAACATGAAGTTCATAATTAAAACATATAAATAACACCTGAAGGAAAACTGTCTTTTTTGCCAATCTCTGCGTCAGATAAAATTTTAATCCTCAAAATACCTAATGTATTTCTGTGATTAAAATTTTAATCTTCCTTGACCTTGATAAAAAATCCTGGTTTTCGTTTAGACACTATTTAGCCTTGTGAGGCCTTTGCAAAACCTTTTCTTTTGAAGGTTGCGTTTATATGCCCAGTTTTAGCGTCAAACTCAAATTTTAATCTTCAAAATATTTAACAACTTTCTGCGTTTAAAATTTTCTCATTCTGTAAACGAGATTGAACATCTTCCAAAAATTATATTGTAAAAAGTCGATTTACGCCTTTCTACAAATTCATCAAATATTTTTTAACAAATTGGAAAATATTTAGCTATAATAAAATTACATTTATTTTTGAATTTCTATAATCAATTAATCATAAGATGTCAATTGTTCTTTTTATGGCTCTGGATATTTAATATAAGGTATTTTTATGCCTAATATATCCATATATTGTATTTGTGCAATGTAATGTATGCCACCTGTGGTATGCAATCTCTTATGTCGAATGTCCAGTTTCAGGCTTTATGATGTTTTTTTATTATTTCTTTTAAATTCATATGCCATCCTGCAGAATCCATTTGCCCATAGATCATTTCCTCCGGCATGAAGATGGGTATAGGTGGCAATCAGATTTTTTTTACAGATGCCATCTCTTTGCCGATCAATTCCATGCCCTCTTTTAACCTTAAAGGCAAAAGATATTTCCTTTTCGCTCGTTAAATAAGGTTTTGAATAATGAAACTCATGCCCTCTGAGAACTTTGTCCACGGGAAAACAAGGGTTTTCACGAATGACTTCCAGGATTGTATACCCATGCCCCTGTGGCTTTTCTTTAAGAACAAAATCTAAAGGCACTGCTCCCACCATGGGAAAAGATTGATGGTCAATGATAAGAGAATTTCCCAGATACATCAAGCCGCCACACTC
>DAOWOF010000072.1 GCA_030642205.1 Desulfobacteraceae bacterium
CAAAGAGCATACACCAGTGCGTTGCCGGCCTACTTCCATCACCGTTTTTTTATGCATATGATATCATTTTGTGATGAAAGTTACTTTTATAATAAATGCCGGGATCTTTAACCCCGGCTACATTGCTGAATAATTACTTAAATTATTGCATTACCAATTATGTTTGTAAAGTGATGAGAATCGAATCTAATAGCATTGTTAATAATGCATAAGAAATGTGTATTTTATTGCAAAATCATTTTATTGATTTTATGGTAATATTAATCCCCATGCCTTGGCGGGCACAATAAAAAATGAAAGAAAACTGGTATTGTTAAACAAGAATAAGTTTAAACCCTTTTTATAGTATTGTTTCAAGATGTTGCAATCTCTAAAACTATCCAGCATAAATTATGCCATAAATTTTAATATTGAGTCCTTTATACTTTTTATAGATCCCTGTCCAAATTTAATGTGGGTGGTGTCCCGGGCGTGGAGGCAAACATACTTAAAGTCTGTGGTGGAGAATTCTATCAGAAGGCAATCGATCTAAATATGGAGGCATTAGGTGCCTACGCTCAGTCCTGGTATGATCTGGAGGAATGTGATGATATATAATCCGCCAAATAACCAAAGGCTGGATCTGCGCAAGAAGCATGACCTTAGCTGGTGGTTCATCCGAAGTACAAGGTATAATTATAGCTCTTCAGGTGTTGGGATTACCACGCAAATAATGAAATAAGGTACGTATTATCCTGTTGATCCTGTAACTTTACCTCCTGCCTTCCAGGGGAATGAGGGAAAACAGTACACCAGTAGAGACGCACGGCCGTGCGTCTCTACGTAAGCTTGGGTTTACGGTAGTGCCGACTTTTATCTAAAAAGAAATAGACACGGTGGCTCCGCCAAAAATAAAATCTGAGTCATCACTGAAACTACCTGCAGTTATAAAATTATCAGCATCATCAATTAATGGGAATGAATAGGCAAGCATGGGACTAACGGAGGCATAATTACATAGAGGAATTGTTAATCCAACAGAAATCAGGCCATCATGAAAATTGCGGTATTTATCAGACGTTGGGATTCCATTTCCAGTATATTCAGTGAAATCATCATCATCAGAAAAATAATATCCCACAGATCCTGCAAGATCCAGGCTTATCTCTTCAGGCAAATTAAATGAATGAGATATCCCGAGATTCATATAATATGCAGGCGCATGAGCAATCTCGCGGTAGATGGTGATATTCGGTGATAAAAGGGTATCAAGGCCGATACTGACATAAATCTCCTCTGAATCATCGACACCATCCAGGCCATAATAGATATATCCAGCCCCTAATCCAAACATGCCAATGGTTTTCTCATAGGAGAAGGTCATGTCTGTTTCATTAAATTGACTCTTTTCCTCAGAGTCTCCATCCTGATCAAGATCAAGGTTTCCCCACAGGTTAAAACTTATCCCTTTAAAGGCTACTGTTATGGAAGGCTGGATCACAAGACTGTCGTCACTTAATTCCATTCCACGCCACATATACTTGCTTAATATAGTTATATCTGCTCCAGCGGTTGGTTTTTCTTCGTCTGCCAGGACATTGGTACTGATAAATAATAAAGCAAGACAACACAATATGTAGCAGATAATTATATTTTGATTATATTTCTTTTCCATATATACTCTCTCCTTTTGAATGTTATTGTTTATGAACAAACCCTATTCCAGGCAGGGCTTCTTCCCATTGGCTGTTAATGGACTTTTTATGAGTCCATCAAATATCATAGTATAGAAAAAATTCATGTGGATGAGGCCGCAATTTTACCGCATTTACCTCATTTTCAGTCTTATACTTAATCCACATATCTATTACATCTTTAGTAAAGACATCTCCCTTGAGCAGATACTGATGATCCTCTTTCAGGGCAGCAAGGGCTTCTTCCAATGAGCCAGGGGCTGATTCAATGCCAGCCAGCTCCTCTGGTGGCAGGTCATAGATATTCTTGTCCAGAGGATCACCTGGATCAATTTTGTTCTGGATACCATCCAGGGCCGCCATCAATAAGGCAGAAAAGGCCAGATAGCCATTACAGGAAGGATCAGGCGTCCTGAATTCGATTCGTTTGGCCTTTGGTGAAGCGGAATACATAGGGATTCTCACTGCGGCACTGCGGTTTCGGCTTGAATAGGCGAGATTAACAGGTGCCTCAAATCCTGGAACCAGTCTTTTATAAGAGTTTGTAGTCGGGTTGGTAAAGGCACAGAGGGACTTGCAATGCTTTAAAATTCCTCCAATAGCATAGAGTGCCTCCTGGGAAACACCTGCATATTTATCCCCAGCGAACAGAGGAACGCCTTTTTTCCATATACTCAAATGAGTATGCATCCCTGTGCCATTATCCTCAAAGATTGGTTTTGGCATAAAAGTAACAGTATGGTTATGTTGGTTTGCCACATTTTTCAGGACATATTTAAACCACATGAGCTGATCTCCCATCTGGAGCAGAGGCATAAAACGCATATCAATTTCTGCCTGTCCCGCAGTTGCAACCTCATGATGCTGGCATTCCACATCTATTCCAAGATTTTCCAGGGTCAGCAGCATCTCTGTTCTCAGATCCTGAAACTTGTCAGTAGGCGGAACAGGGAAATATCCTTCTTTATGACGAGGTTTATATCCCAGATTGGGGCCTTCATCCCTGCCGGTATTCCAAGTTCCTTCTACGGAGTCGACTTCATAATAGGATATATTTTTTCCTGATTCATATTGCACATTATCAAAGATAAAAAATTCAGCCTCAGGCCCAAAATAGGCGACATCGCCAATGCCGGTGCTTAATAAATAGGATTCGGCCTTTTGAGCAATATTACGCGGGTCACGCGAATAGGCCTCCCTGGTTATCGGATCCTGAATATTTCCAATCAAAACAAGGGTGGGTTCTGCATAAAAAGGATCAATTTTGGCAGTTGCCGGATCCGGAATAACAAGCATATCGCTGGCATGAATCGGCTGCCAGCCCCGTATGCTTGAGCCGTCAAAACCAAATCCATCTTCAAAGGATGCCTCATCAAGTTCTTTTATGGGTACAGAAAAATGCTGCCATATTCCTGGGAAATCAAGAAAACGAATATCAATAATTTTGATCCCCTTTTCTTTAATCATTTTTAATACTTGTTCTGGTGTCATAATAAAGTTCCTTTCATTAAAGAATTAATAATATATTCGTCTTACATAATATCAGAATTGATCAAACCATAACCATGCTCTCCGTGTAAGGATTGATCCATACCGATAATTTCCCTCTCAGGATCAAGCCTGAAGCCAATGGTTTTTTCTACAATAAAATAGATAATAGTCGTTCCCACAACCGCAAGGCCTATTGTAGCGCCAATACCCTGCAATTGAACCATAAGCTGGTTAAACATCGTCCAGGTTCCAGTACCTGAAGTGGCGGCGGCGCTTACCATCCAGCTATCTCTTATAAAAAAACTCAGCAATAGAACTCCTAAACCACTACCGACTCCATGGATTCCAAAACAATCAAGGCTGTCGTCATACCCAAGTCTGGTTTTCATATTTAAAGCAAAATAGCAGACAATTGCTGACAGGGCGCCCAGAATCATGGCGCCCACTGGCTGGACTACTCCGGCCGCTGGTGTAATGACCACCAGACCAGCAAGAATACCAGATACAAAACCAAGCGAAGTAGCTTTTCGAAAGGCAATTGCTTCTATGATCATCCACATTAGAGCCCCGCTTGAGGCAGATACCTGGGTCATGGTAAGAGCACGTGCAGTGTCAAGGCCGCTTTGAACTGTTGATCCGGCATTAAAGCCAAACCAGCCAACCCAGAGGAGGCCGGCTCCCATCATCGTCATTACCAGATTATTGGGCTGCATTGCGGTTTTCGGATAACCGCGGCGAGCGCCCAGAAGAAGCGCCACAACCAGAGCGCTGACTCCAGCCGAGACATGAATTACCAAGCCACCGGCCAAGTCTATCACTCCGTTTGCTCCAGCGTTAAACAGCCATCCGTCCGAGGCCCAGATCCAGTGGCATAAAGGACAGTAAATCAACAAAAACCATAGTATAATAAATAGTATATACCCACGAAAAAAGACTCGCTCTGCCAGGGCTCCGCTTATAAGGGCAGGAGTTATAATCGCAAATTTACCCTGAAACATTGCCAGGACATATTCAGGGATGCCGTTAACAATTGTATCATCAATCCCCTGTAAAAAAAAATAGTCATTATTCCAGCCAATAAAGCCGCCAAGTATCCCTTTTCCAAAAGTAATGGAGTAGCCGATAGCTACCCATAAAACGCCGATAATTGATATTGCAACAAAGCTATGCATCATGGTACCTAATACATTTTTAGTCCTTACCAGGCCACCATAAAACATTGCCAGGCCAGGTACCATAAGTAAAACCAGGGCGGTGGAAGTAAGCATCCATGCAGTGGCACCGGAATCAACACCTATATTTTCAACAGCTAATAAAATCCGCGGGAAAAGGAATATACCACCAAGTACACAAAAAAAAACCCTGACTAACATAAATACTCCCCAAGTAATTTGTTTTTCAAATTATTACCTCCTATATCGCCTTGTCTCCTCTTTCATCTGTACGAACCCTGACAACCTCTTCAATGGAAAGTAAAAAGATTTTGCCATCACCAATCTTTCCAGTATAAGCAGCCTTTTGAATAACCTCCATTACCTCTTTTGCTCTATCATCCGGAATAACAATCTCAAGTTTAATCTTTGGGATAAATTCCACTACATATTCAGCACCACGATATATTTCTTTATGGCCTTTCTGACGCCCATATCCCTTGACTTCCGATACTGTCATACCCTGGATACCTATATCAGTTAATGCCTCCTTAACATCATCCAGCTTAAAAGGCTTGATGATCGCCTCAATTTTCTTCATAATTATGTCTCCATTTATTTGTAATCATTTAAATTTGCGAGCACAGGGCCCTTGTCACGGAAAAGATCTTTCAATAAAAAATCATCTGGTGTCGTGTCATTTATGTAATGTCGCAAAGATCCATGTCATTCCCGCCTTCTCTGGAATGACATGGGTGGTGTTTGTTCTGCTTTCTTTCACATAAAACACTTGATACATGATACGACACTAAGGTGTTATTTCAAAGGCCCTCTCACCATGTATCGCATTGTCAAGACCAAACATTTCATCCTCTTTGCTAACCCTGATACCGCCTGTAATCAGTTTTGTAACATACACGACAATCACAGTTCCAACGGCTGTAAAAAGCGCGGTTCCCAGGATGGAAACAAGCTGGATAAGGACCTGCTTGGGGTTTCCGTACAAGAGACCCCTGCCAGCCTCATTTATGGCCGGATTGGCAAAGATCCCTGTCGCAAGTGCGCCCCAAAAGCCGCATATGCCATGCACTCCAAAGGCATCCAGCGAATCATCATATCCCAGCCTGTGTTTTATTACAGTTACAAATAAATAACCAAGACAGCCTGACACAAGGCCAATAATAAGAGAAGCAGGCAGATCTACAAATCCTGATCCGGGAGTAATCGCAACCAATCCTGCCACCGCACCTGAAGCCAGACCTAATACAGTCGGCCTCTTGTCGAACAACCATTCTGCAAAGATCCAGGTAAGGGCTCCCATGGCAGCAGAAGTGTTGGTTACTAAAAAAGCAGATCCCGCGATACCATCTGCTGCAAGCTCGCTGCCCGCATTAAACCCAAACCATCCAAACCATAGAAGGGCAGCTCCAAGAGCTGTAAGGGCAATACTGGAGGGGAACATGGCTTCCCTGCCATATCCCAGTCTCTTGCCGAGGATCAGGGCCAGCACCAGTCCTCCTACTCCGGCATTAATATGAACAACATTTCCTCCCGCAAAATCAAGGGCGCCCATTTTGCCCATCCATCCCCCACCCCAGGCCCAATGGGCTATGGGACAATAGATAAACGTTACCCACAAAATCGTAAAAACAATCCAGGAAGAAAACTTCATCCTGTCAACAATAGAACCCAGGACCAGGGCAACAGTAATTCCAGCAAAAGTCATCTGAAAAACAACAAAAACATAGGTCGGAATAGAGCCAGTCAAGCTATTAACAGTAATGCCTTTCAGGAATATATGGTCCAGACCTCCAACTACACCCGCTATATCCGGTCCAAAGGCAAGCGAATAACCCCAGGCCATCCAGATAATACTTGCCAAACAATACGAAACAAAGGTCATGGCATAGGTATTTAAAAGATTCTTGTATCTTGACATGCCGCCATAAAAAAGGGCCAGGCCGGCTGGTGTCATGACCATTACCAGGGCAGTTGCTACAATCATCCAGGCCGTATCACCAGTATCTATGACATTTTCTCCAGCCAAGGCAACAGAAAAAGGTATTAATAATATAATTAATGTTAAAAACAAACTTTTTGATTTCATGGATAATCTCTCCTTGTATGACTAATTGTTACATCCCTTTTGATTTGAAATAGAAGGTAGCACCTTTAGGATCCTTTCCTTTATTTCCTTCACCTGATCTGCGGAATCGACCTTTTGGCCATCAAAGTCACGTACATAGAAAACGTCCACAGTCTGATCAATCTTGGTGGCAATTTTGGCAATCCATATATCGAGCCCGCATTTAAATATTGCGTCAGTAATGACATAGAGAATACCTGAAAAGTCATAGGTGAAGACTTCAATAATAGTAAAAAAACTTGAGCTGTTATTATCAACCTTAACCCGGTTGGGCTCCCTGACCATCTGTGAATCAACCATAAGCAAGGCATCCAATTGCTCATTCAAGGCCTTGCCAAGATCCAGTTTGCCTGTTAGGGAGGCTTGAAGATCCATATTGACCCTGCCCAGTTTCTCATCTTCAAAAACTTGATCCCGATGGGCTTTTACCTTGAAAATATCAAGGGCAATATTATTGCGCCATGTGAAGACCTTTGTGTCCAGGATATCAAAACCATTAAGAGTAAAAACGCCGGCAATATTTGAAATAAGTCCTGGAGAATCTTTCGCGCAGATTGTAATCACCCTGGTATCAGAAGGGGTTCCTCTAGAACTCTGGCAGACAAAAGGCAGGTCCTGTAATTTTTTATATAGTATGATGTGTTCCAGGATTTTTGGAGCAGGCATGTATAGTCTGTATCTTGGGGACATTATATTGAACAAAGTCTCCAGTTCATTTCGAGCAAGGTTTGTAGATCCTGAATTGATTATCTCATCCCGCTTTGAACTAATTATACTAACCGCTTCACTAGTTGCCAGCTCACCATGTTCCAGAATTTTTAATACCTTGAAAAAAAGCTCCCTTAAAAGAGATGCTGACCAGCTATTCCACGCCTTTTCTCCTGTGGCCATGGAGTCGGCTACAGACAGCAGGTAAAGCATTTTTAAACGCTCAATATCCTTTATGTGTCTGGCACAAAAAATGGCGGTTTCTTCGTCATAAAGGTCTCTTCTCGTAGCAGTTTTGACTAGATAAAGATGATTCTCCACCAGGAAACCTACTGTTTCCACGTCCATGATTGAATAGCCTTTCCTGATAAGAATCTGCCTGGCGATTTCAGCGCCTCTCCTGGCATGACCACTACCTTCCTTACCCTTGCCTATATCATGTAAAAGAGCCGCCCAGAGCAAGATTGTTTTGTTTTTAAGTTTCTTGTATATATCTCCATATAATGGGTCCGCCTCTGTATTAAGATTAAGCGCCCATTTTTTAATGGCCTGCACGGTACGTAAGGAATGTTTGTCAACCGGAAATATATGATATTGATCATATTGGATACGATTAACAAGTTCTTTAAATTCAGGGATAAAACATTCCAGGAACCCAGTTCGCAGCATTTCATTTAAGACATTAAAATTGGGCGCCGGAGACAGTAAAATATTTTCAAAAGATTTTATAACCGGCTTTGAGGAGATAAAATCACTATCTATCAATGGATTAAATTCTCTGACAATCCTGTTTGCTTCAGAACCCAGGGGAAGTTTTAAACGGGCGCTTTCTTCAAAGATTTTAATCAAAAGGACAGGGGAAGAAATAATCTTTGTGGCAGAAGAGAACTGAAGCCGATCTCTTATAATTATGATCCCTTTGGTATTGCTACTTTTTTGTAACTTTTTAAAATGGAAGTACTTTTTGGCAAACCGTTTTTCATAAAGAAACATTAGATGCAATTGCTTCAGATACTCCATTTTGCCATGTAATTCTCCCAGAAATCTTTCTACTGGTTTTTGTCCGCCCATCTCTCTAAAGCCAAGCTGCTCCGCCAGCTTGATTTGATATGCAAAGGATAATTTATCACATTTGCGCCCAGCCTCTTGATGCAGCCTGTTTCTGATTATATATATGAAGACAAGACTGTCTTTTAATTCCAGAAACTCATCATTGGAAAAAAAACCATTATATTCAAGATCCCTGGGTGTTCTGATCTCAAGATTGATGCGGGAGAGCCATAATATTGTATGGTAATCACGCAATCCTCCTTGACCTTCTTTCAGATTTGGCTCAAGAAGCGATGCCGAATCTCCAAAACATCGATGCCGTTCAAGATTGCTTTCAACCAGCCAGTCTATAATCTTTTTTGGTTTTCGTTTTATTATCCCTCTCTGCATCTTTTCAATTAACTCGGAATAAAGGATAGAAGATCCGCATATGAAC
Source organism: Desulfobacteraceae bacterium (assembly GCA_030642205.1). Classification (GTDB taxonomy): domain Bacteria; phylum Desulfobacterota; class DSM-4660; order Desulfatiglandales; family Desulfatiglandaceae; genus DAOWOF01. Next base: position 8,656 of record DAOWOF010000072.1, read on the forward strand.
CTTGCGTCCATAAGAGAGGTCAAAACCTCGAAATCGTTTCTTGCCAGGCTAATACAATCATTTATCGATCTCGCAGCATGTCCAATTTCAAGATTCAGGTCCCAAAGGGGATAGAGGATTTCCCTAATAAGATCTTCAGCATCATTTGAAATTTGTTTCATGAAAAGAAAGAGTACATCCACATCGGAATGAATGCATTGTTCACACCTGCCATAACCGCCTAAAGCAATAATGGCATAAGGATTTTGATTTATGACCAGCTTTTGCCCTACCTGACTGTTTTCATAGCTTTGTCGAAAATAATCATCTATTAGATTTGCATGTTTCTGAAGAAAATCAGGCTCATTTCCTTGGAGGAAATTAAGGATTAATTCCGCGCGGCTATCTTGCAATAGAACAAGATAGGGGTTATCTTTAGTTTTAAGCTTCCTTTCTGACATTTTGTTTCCTTAATGTACTTATAAATTTGAAGATAATCTTCAAGCAATAAAGATGCCATAAGTCATTGTATGATATAAAATTCAGGATAAACAGCTACTTATCCATTTGCCAGACAACTAGCAAATAGGAGATATCTACGCATTTGTAGATATTGATATATATAAAAACACAAATATGTAGTTTTTTATAGATTAGATAGAAAACAGGACACTGAAATCTATTATTGTATTTAAAGACAAGGACAGAATCTATTATGACAAAAACACAGGCTAAAAACCTGAGTCAACCGGGTCACAGAAAATCACGCGATTTTCAAACAGGGGCTATTTTAACTGTATCTGTCAGCCACTTCATTCACGATATTTATTCAAGCTTTCTGGCCCCACTATTACCCTTATTGATTGAAAAGCTATC
>DAOWOF010000282.1 GCA_030642205.1 Desulfobacteraceae bacterium
CAATTGGTTGTCAATATTATGAATTAGGAACCGCACCTATTCTCGGATTAAAATCCATACTCTCCTTTTTTTCATGGAGTATAGTTGCGATCTATATTCTTCTCCAGATAAAGTTTAAACTTCGAGTCTTAGGTTCGTTTGTGGCGCCTTTTGTCACTATTATAATGATAAGTGCATTTTTCTTTCCATGGAAAATTCAAGAGTCAATAAACCCTATTTTTAATAGCTTATGGTTGATTTTTCATGTGATTATTATATTTATTGGAGATGCCTTTTTTGCCATCGCATTTTTAACCTCTATTATGTACCTCATTCAGGAATATCATATAAAAAAGAAAAGACTAGGTTCGTTTTATACAAGGTTACCATCTTTAGCGACTTTAGATGCCATAAATACCTTTTCCTTGAACTGCGGTTTTCCATTACTATCAATTGGCATACTTATCGGATCCATTTATTCCCAACATGCCTTTGGTAAATATTGGCAATGGGATCCCAAAGAGGTTTGGGCCTTGATTTCATGGTTATTTTATGCTGCGCTTATCCATCAACGAATTACTGTTGGCTGGCAAGGACGAAGAGCTGCCATCATGTCCATAATCTGCTTTTGTATCCTTATGTTCACCTTTATTGTGATTGGTATCTGGTTTGGCGGCTACCATAGTTTTAAGAGCCTGGGAGCCTAAAACTATCCATGATAACTATTTTAAATATAGGAATGAATCATGAAACCGCACCGGTGAAAATCAGGGAGTGTCTTGCCGCTGAACCGGATAATAATAAAAAGGCACTGATTTTCATGCGGGAAACAGACTGTATAAAGGAATCTGTTTTTCTGTCCACCTGTAACAGGATTGAAATACTATGCACCACTGATGATCCTTCCATGGCCAAAAAGGCCATTCTTGAACTAATGAGTAAGCTCGGAAGACTTCCTGTAAAAGATTTCATATCAAACCTGTATACATATAATGATATGGAGGCGGTTTACCATTTTTTCAGTGTAGCTTCCAGCCTGGATTCCATGATCATCGGGGAGCCTCAAATTTTGGGGCAGATCAAAAAGGCTTATGCTGAGGCTACTACCAATAAATCTTCCGGTGTAATTCTTAATCGTTTAATGCATCAAACCTTTCATGTTGCTAAAAAGGTCAGGACAGAGACTGGTATTTGTGAATCAGCAGTTTCTATTAGTTACGCCGCGGTAGAATTGGCAAAAAAAATATTCAATACCCTTGAAGGGAAGAAAGTGTTATTTATAGGGGCAGGAGAAATGGCTGAGCTGGCTGCCAGGCATCTGATGAAACAAGGGATAAATTCAATTAGAATAGCAAACCGGACATTTAATAATGCTTTAAAGCTGGCTGCCTTATTTGATGGCAATGCTATCTTATTTGAAGAAATTGATTCTCAACTCTCTGAGGTTGATATTGTATTAACGTCCACTGCCTCTCCTCAATATATCATCACTTAAGAACAGGTAAAAAAAATTATACGAAAAAGGCGAAATAGTCCCCTCTTCTTTATAGACATTGCAGTTCCAAGAAATGTTCAGCCTGAAGTTAATAACCTGGAAAACATTTATGTATATGATATTGATAATCTCAAAGGAATTATCAGAACAAACATAACCCAGCGCCGTCAGGAAGCTGTCAAGGCTGATCGGATTGTCAGTCAGGAAGTGGATAAATTTGAAAAATGGCTCAAGACTCTCAAAGTGGTGCCAACAATTATATCTCTCCGCAAAAAGGCAGATATCATAATGCAGGCAGAATTTCAAAAAAGTTATTCAACACTAAAAGAACTATCTCCAGCCCAGATGGAAACAATCAATATTCTTACAAAATCAATTGTAGAAAAGTTTTTGAATGATCCAATACTATATTTAAAAAGTAAGGCAGATCGAAAAAGCCTTGGCAATTACCTTGATATGACAAGAAATTTATTTAATCTGGATAAAGATGAGGATGATATATGATAGATCTAAACAAATTAATTCAAACAATAAAAAGGCATCCTGATTATAATAAAATGGGTATGATTGCCAGCCATCTTGGTGTCGTACGTGGAAATTCTCTTGATGGTCGACAAATAAGTAGTTTGGATGTTTCTTTTAAAAAAAATATTATTGACAATATTATTGCTAATATAAAGAGCTTACCAGGTATATACGAAGTATTGATTGAATCTTCTCAGGGTAATTTAAAAGTGGGCGAAGATATTATGGCAATTGTTATAGGTGGGGATACCAGATCACATGTGTTTCCAGCCCTTATTGAATTTGTCAATCAGGTTAAAGACAAGGGCGCTAAAAAAAAGGAGTATTTTTAAATTATTCTATGGGCATGGTAGACATAACAAAAAAAGAGATAATCAGGCGTCGTGCAGAGGCCATGGGCAAAATAACCCTTTCTCCCAATACAATCAGACTAATTAGATCAGGGGCAATCAAAAAGGGGGATCCACTCATTGTGGCTGAGATATCTGCTATAAATGCCTCAAAACAGGTACACCTTCTTATACCTCATTGCCATCAAATACCTTTAGACATGGTGAGAGTCGACTTTGAGGTAGCAGATGATTCAATTCAGGCTAAATGCATTGTAAAGGCGCAGGCAAGAACCGGTGTGGAAATGGAAGCCCTTGTGGCTGTTTCTATAGCTTTAAATACAATTTGGGATATGGTAAAATATCTTGAAAAAGATTTACAGGGTCAATATCCTGGAACCAGGATTACAGATATCATAGTCATTAAGAAAGAGAAATACATACCAAAACAGCCCTAAAGATTAATTAGCCAGGTGAAAAATCGATTTGCGCCTTTTTGCTCGGCGGGGAATGGGTCTCCCTC
>DAOWOF010000025.1 GCA_030642205.1 Desulfobacteraceae bacterium
AAGAAAAGTGAAAAGCCTGGAAGAGGTAAGAAGCATTATTTATGGAGTTTTGTTCAGGGAGAAGATCAATCAGATGTATGCTTCGTGGTTAAAAGACCTTAGGGAACAGGCTTATACAAAATTGATTTTTTAAAAATCCTGATGGTATCACAAAAATCCATTTACTATAAACTCTCTATTTTTTTTAATTTGATATTATATCCCTTCCTTAAAAAGGGACTACATATTGCGTAGAAAATTCTTGCTTAATTCATGGATATAAGATTTAAAAATCTTAAGAAACTTAAATTTCAAAAGGATTTTAAAGTGTATGACTCTTTTGTAAAAAAGCCTTTTACATGATCACCAGGGAGTTGTCCTGAAATAAGTTGGGCAATATCTTGCTTAGATTCAGGTTAGATTTGGTTAATCTGAAGATGAGATGCGAGACGTTTAAGTTGTTTCCGGATAACTCCTAAATAAAGGCATAAGAAATCCGTAAAAAGCTGTATTTGACAATATTATTCAGATTTTAAGAAAAAGCTAATACTATGGATCAAAAAAAAGATCAGATTGCTTCCACTGATAAAAAGAAACAAGAAGAATCCAAACGAAAAGGTCTTGGAAAAATATTACGGCAAAAGAGAGAAGAGCTGGGTTTTACTTATGAACAAATTTCTGAGACTATTAAACTAAGGCCTTTCATCCTCAAGGCCCTGGAAAATGGGGACTGGGATAATTTGCCATCTCCAGTGTTTATTAAGGGTTTTATCCGGTCTTATGCCACTGCTCTGAATTTAAAGGAAGAAAATCTTGATGAATACCATCTGGAAATTGGTACTGTTGATGCTATTCTTTCAGAGCCTTTTATGGATCAAACCGAGACCAGAAAAAGGATTCCGTTTCTATTAATCTTTTGTCTGGTATCTATCGCCGTCGTTTTTTTATTATGGAAAGTTTTTGAGAAGAAAAATATTTCATCTATTAATCCCACAACAGATCAATCAGAGCTTGAATCAAGCATCTTGCCTACAGAGGATCTACCTCCAAAGGTCTCATTAGATAAAACGATTTCGCTGCCATTAGATGAAAAAACAGAAACGATCCCTGATTATGAAGATGCTAAGGACAAAGACTCACATCCTGTCTCCTATATTGAGGAACAACAATCAATAGGCCAGGAAGAAAAGATAACTGATGATTTATCTGAATTAAATAACATCAAGGAACCGACGCTTATTGAAAAAAAGTACATGCCAATTGATGATAATAAACCCTTGATCCTCAAGGCTAATATTATAAAAAAAACCTGGGTCAAGATTTATGTTGATGATCACAGGGCCAAAGAATATATTTTCCTTCCTGGAAGCACTCCTGAATGGAACGCTGATAATGGTTTTGAAATACTAGTGGGTAATGCAGCTGGATTGAATCTTGAATTTAATAATAAAAAAATTGATAATTTGGGTGGTGAGGGCAAAGTAGTTCGGCTCAAATTGCCCAAGACTTACAAAAGAGGGAGCTTTTAGGATTACATTGACAAATGTTCTTGATATATATGAAGAAAGAGGTTTTCTGGAACAGGTTACAGAAAAGACGCTTGTCAGAAAATTATTAGATAACCCGACTGCATGTTATATTGGATTTGATCCTACGGCTAAAAGCTTACATGTCGGCAGCCTATTACCAATTATGTCTCTGGTCCATCTTCAAAGGATGGGGCATAGACCTATTATTGTAATTGGTGGCGGAACAGGGATGGTTGGTGATCCCAGTGGGAAAACCGAACTTCGGCGAGTTATGACCAGGGATGAGATAGAAGAGAATGTATCTGCACTCAAAAAACAGCTTGAGAGATTCCTTGATTTTGATAATGACAAGGCCATTATTATCAATAATGCCGACTGGCTAACCAAACTTAACTATATTGATTTTTTAAGAAATTTTGGCCGCCACTTTAGTGTAAATCGAATGTTAACTGCAGAAAGCTACAGGGCCAGGATGAAGACAGGGCTAAGTTTTATTGAATTTAATTATATGCTCCTGCAAGCCTATGACTTCTGGTATCTTTTTAAACACCATAATTGCCGTCTTCAAATGGGTGGAAATGATCAATGGGGAAATATCCTGGCAGGGGAGGATTTGATTCGTCGTCTTGAAAGAGAAACTGTACATGGGATTACATTCCCTCTTTTAACTACTTCTACAGGCATAAAGATGGGAAAAACACATAAGGGCGCAGTTTGGCTTGATCCTGATTTGACATCACCTTATGACTATTATCAATATTGGATTAATCAGGACGATAGCGATATTGGACGGTTTTTAGCTCTTTTTACCCTTCTGCCAATGAAAGAGGTTAATACCCTGGGTGGGCTGGAAGGTGCTGCGATCAGAGAGGCAAAAAAAATACTTGCCTATGAGGCAACAAAATTATGTCATGGTGAGAATGAGGCACAAGATGCTCGCCTGGCTGCTAAAAAATTATTTGGTGATTCCAAATCATTTGATTCTGAATCTATCCCTACTTTTTCTATCAACAAACAGGAGTTTGATGTTGGGACTCCAGCTTTTATCCTTTTTGAAAAATCAGGCCTCTGTAAATCCAGGAGCGAAGCACGGAGGCTAATTTCACAAGGAGGAGGCTATGTGCAAGATCAGAAAATACTTTCTTTTGACCAGATAATTAATACAAAAAATCTTGAAGATAGTAGCCATCTGCTATTAAGAGCGGGTAAAAAAAGATATATGAAAATTGAGATATCATAATAATGAAATTTTAAATAAAAATGTCAAAAGGTATTAAAAAATCTGAACAGATTAAGGGTCGCCCAAAATCATCTGCCCAAACTAACTTAACTCCTGTAATTCAGTCAGGAGAGAGGGCTGTTGTTTCCTATGATCCACTTCAAATATATCTTTCTGAAATCAGAAAGTATCCTATGCTTACCAGAGAAGAAGAAATTGAATTAGCAACCAGGATAAGAGAGGATGGGGACGAAAAAGCGGCCTACAGGATGGCGACCTCTAACTTGAGATTAGTAGTTAAAATCGCCATGGATTACCATCGCTATTGGACAAAAAACTTGCTTGACCTGATCCAGGAAGGTAATTTAGGCCTATTACAGGCAGTTAAAAAATTCGATCCTTACCGTGGAATAAAATTTTCCTATTATGCCTCATTCTGGATTAAGGCATATATGCTTAAATTTATCATGGATAACTGGAAAATTGTTAAAATTGGAACAACTCAAAGTCAACGGAAATTATTTTTTAATTTATCTAAAGAGAAAAATCGTCTTCTTGCCGAAGGCTTTGACCCTGAGCCCAAGCTTCTTGCTGAACGGCTAGACGTTGAAGAAAAAGACGTAATAGAAATGAGCCAACGCCTTGGGAACTGGGAGATTTCATTAAATGCGCCAATAAATGATGATTATAAAGATTCCTATGAAGCCCTACTTTCTGACCCGGGGATTGCTGTTGATGAACAATTATCGACTAGTCAAAATAGAGATCTCCTTATTCGGAGCCTCAAAAAATTCCGCAAAAAACTTACAGGAAAAGAGGCGGATATTTTTGATAATCGCATAATGTCGGAGAATCCCATGACCTTACAGCAGCTAGGCGATAGATATCACATTTCCAGAGAGAGAATCCGGCAAATTCAAGAAAGAATTATTAAAAAAATTGAAAAGACATTCACAGAAGAAATTTCTAATTTTGAGGAAGAATATTCCGGTTACATAAAATGAACAATTTCTTTACAAATTACATGTCTAATACAAAAGAGTTGTTGAAAATTATATTTATAATCCTGTTTCTGGCTTTTTTTGTTGCTTGTGCTTTCTCACCAAATCTTCCAAAAGTGAGACAAGGTATCTCTCCACCAGAAAAAAATGCCCTTTTGACTCAAGACAAACCCTTGCCTCGAATTGCATATAAAGATTTTTTAATGGCCTGTATTACTGTTTCCAGAGGCCAATATAATAAAGCACATAAATATCTGTTACAGTCATTGGAGAAAGATCCCAAATCAGCTTATCTGAACCAAAAAATGGCTGTTTTATTGAAAAATTTAAAGGATACTCCTGCTGCCTTAAAATACGCACAGAAATGTGTGAGCCTGGAACCTGATAATGCTGAGAATAATATCTTATTAGGTGATCTTTATATAATGCAAAAGGACAAGGATTTAGCCCTGATATATTACAATAAAGCTCTCAATATTACCCCTAAGAATCAACAGTTACGCCTTATTATCTCTAACATTCTTATCAAAAAAGAATTATTTGCAAAGGCCTTGACTTATCTCGAAATCCTGATTCAGGAAAACCCCAATCTCATTATTGCCTACTATTACCGAGGAAGAATTGAGTTATCCAGAAAACAGTATGGAAAAGCTGAAGAATCGTTTAAAAAAGCACTTAGTCTTAACGAAACCATGGAACCTGCTTTATTTGATCTAGCTACTCTTTATCATATGACCAGTCGCTATATGGATGCTATCAAGATTTATGAAAATCTTATCAACTACTATCCTTATAATTTTGCTGCAAGGGAAAGATTATTAAAATTATATCTTAATCTAGGTCAGAATAGTAAGGCTGATAAGCAAATGGCAGAAATCAAGCGCCATTCAAAACCTGGTGGGCCGGAACGTAAAATTATAGGATCCATCTATCTTAAACAGGAAAAGTTAAATCAGGCTATTTATGAACTGGATCTGGTTGTTACTGCCTGGCCTAATGATTATCAATCAAGATATTATCTTGCCGCAGCCTATCAGGCTAAAGGCGATCTTGAAAAAGCGCTTGAACATTTCTACATTATTAAACAGGAATCTAAATATTATTATAATGCTCGCATGAATATTGCCCATATTCTGGAAATTCAAGGCAAAGATGATGCAGCTATTATAATCCTTGAGCAGATAATTAATCAGGGAAAGACTATACCTGAGATCAATTTAATGCTAGCCTCCCTCTATGAAACGCAGGAAAACTATCAAAAAGCAATTGAGGTGATAAAAAAAGGGATTCAGCAGAATAAAGGTAATACAGAGCTCCTTTTTCGCCTTGGCATCCTTATTGATAAAAGCGGTGATAATATCTCCTCAATTAAGTACATGGAAAAAATCCTGGAAATTGATCCCAATCATGCGGAGAGCTTAAACTATATAGGATATTCACTAGCTGAACAGGATCACAATCTTGATAAAGCCATGCAATTAATACAAAAGGCCTTAAAAATAAAACCGGATAACCCTTATATTATTGATAGCCTTGGCTGGGTATATTTCCGTAAGGAACATTATAAAGAAGCCTTGACTTATCTTAAGAAGGCAACCCAACTTTTACCTGACGACCCCACAATAAATGAACATTTAGGAGACGCCTATTTGAAAATGAAGGATTATTATAATGCCCTTAAATACTACAAGAAAGTTCTTTCAAACAAGGATATCTCGCCTGATGTCATTGAAAATAAAATAAGAAACCTTGAGCAGCTTATGGGAGAAAAATATTGATGAAATGTATATACCTCTTGCCCTGCACAAATTTATTTCAAAAAAAGCCTCAAATTCCTGCATAAAATTAATATTAATAATATTATGCAGCCTCCTTATCTTATCCTGTGCTACTTCTTCTATTGTCTATCCTCCTGTTTCACCCTTTCCTAATAAAATCATTGATACAATTATCTCAGGATTAAGAGAGCAGGAAAAAATGTGCCATGGATTTGTTTTTTCCGGGCGTATGACCATAAAAAAAGGTGTACAAAAAACAAGATTGATACTCTTTATAGCAGGACAAAGTAGTCCGCTCAAAATCAAGATGGAAATAAATCATCCATGGGGCCGGCCTCTTTTTAAGATTTTAATCCAAAAGACAGGTGTGGAAATTCTTTCCATACAGGAAAAAAAGTATTATTTTGGCCCGTTAGAATCTTTTAGTAAGTTGTTCAGTTTTTTTCCTGTTCAATTAGATTCCAATCAATTATGGATGCTTGCAAGGTGTTTCCCTGTTGTTTTGCCGCATGTCCAGGCAATATCCGGAAAAGCAAATCAGCTGACACTTTTCAATGAAAATTCTGAAGCAATACAGGTAATGTCATTTGATCCGGGAACTACCTTTCCACGACAAATATCTTTTCCTTCGCAAGATGCAGTGTTCCTCTTTTCTGAATTCACAAAATCCAAGGATATTCCATATGCCTGCAAGGTTCGATTAAATCTTGAAAAGGTGAATACAACATTGACAATAATTAATAAAAATATGCTTTTCAAAAAAAGATTGAACCCATCGATTTTTATCCTTCCTATCCCCCCTGATTTTATTACCATTCCTCTTTTACCTGGGATGCGATAAAATATTATTTCTTTTGAATAAGGGCCCTTGACTCATCAGGCGGATCAAAGGAATTCTTTGAGTGTGATTGACATGACAGATTGTTTTTTTTATATACTTGTTTGATTTATCTCTCCATATCATTATATGATGCGAGCCATGAAAACATAAATTCACCAAGTCTGAACAATTAGGCAGGAGGTATCTTTTATGAAGCAGAGGGCACTAAACCAATGTATGAAAGTTTCTGGAGATCCATATGGATATCTTAAGGAATGGAAGGGAAACAACAATAAAAAAATTATTAGTTGTTTTGCCATGAATATTCCGGAAGAAATAATTCATGCTGCAGGACTCTTACCGGTAATAGCCTGGCGTAGCAATGAAAGTGTTTCGATTGGACATTCCCATGTAGCATCTTTCAATTGTGGTCTGACAAGAAGTTTTATTGATGATGTTCTCAAGGAAAAACTTAACTTTCTGGATGGGGTTGTGATCAACAGGATGTGTTTGCAGGCCCAGGGTATCCCTTTTATTCTTGAGCAGAATACAAAGTGGGCAAATATCATATACATGTCCTTGCCGGCGCTTTATGGTAGTGATTGCATTCGTGACTTCTTCAAAAGTGAATTAGATCGCCTTATAATCGCTATGGAAAAATGCAGTGGAAATAAAATCACAACCGGGAAAATTGTCAACAGTATTGAAATCTATAACCATAATCGAAAATTATTAAGCGACATTTATGAAATAAGAAGAAAAAATATTGGGATAATTTCAGCTCGGGAAATGCTTTCGATAGTTCACTCCAGCATGATTATGCCCAAAGAAGAAAATAATAAATTACTTTTGGAGGTTATCGAAGAATTAAATCTTAAGGTTGCCGAAGGTAATCATAAGTCCGGTATCCCTGTGGTTATTTATGGCTCGCTTTGTCAAACTCCTCACCCTGAACTACTTGATTTAATAGAAAATACAGGAATGGTCGTTGTTGACGATGATATTTTTATTGGTTCCAGATATTTTGTCAATTCCCTTGATATAAGTGATGATCCAATTGAATCTATGGCTAATCGTTACTTATCGCATATTCCGCCTTGCCCCACTAAAGGTGATTATAAATCTAACTGGTCAACTTATATCTCTGATATTATGAATAAAAATAAGGCAAAGGCTGTTATTACATTAATGATTAGATATTGCCCTCCCCATATGTGTGCCTATCCTGACGATCAGATAAATTTTGAAAAAAAAGGAATCCCTGAAATAATGCTTGAGGTGGAGCATGAGATTATTTCTCTTGAACAAGTCAGGACAAGGCTGCAATCATTTGTTGAAACAATAGGAGGGATATAAAATGTCTGAATACAAATTAAATCGCTTAGAAACAACAAAATTGATAGGGAATATTGTGGATAAACATTGGGCCTCCTTGCGTCATGCTAAAGAAAATGGAGAGAAGGTAGCCTGGTGTTCAGGGCCCGTTTTTGCTTTTCCTTATGCCATGGATATGAAATGCCATTTTATGGCGGGCTACTCTGCCTATGCCGGAGGAAGGGGAGCTGCTCAGCAATTATTGGAAATCGCTGAAGAGGATGGGGAATTGATTGATGCTTGCTCCTATCACAAATTACATATGGGCATGGCAGCCGCAATGAGGAAGAATATCCCAGTAAGAAAAGACGTTATTCTTCCTCTACCTGATTTACTGATTTCAGGACGATTATGTCCTGAGATGTCTCATTATGCTGAAGGATTATATCGTAAAATGGGGGTCAGGGTCACAGGTGTAGACGTACCCCCACCGCATCAAAAGTCTGAGATTAAGTATTTCGAAAAATATGTTGAACGACAGATAAGGGAATCGCTCATACCTGCTTTGGAAGAGGTGTGTGGCAAGCCTTTTAATTATGATAGATTAACAGAAATTCTTATTGTTCTCAAGGAAACGGCAATGCTTCGTAATGAATGCTGGGAATATTTAAAATTAAAACCTTCACCCTGGACCCTATGGGATTACGGTGTCAGCATTGCCCCTGTTTTTTATTTGATGGGTAGTCCCGAAGCAGTCCCTTATTATAAGAAATTAAAGGCTGAATTGGCAGATCGAGCAGCAAAAAAGATTGCGGCATTGGAACCTGAAAAATCTCGTGTATATTGGGATGGCTGGTTACCTTGGGCCTTTTTGGGTAAATTCAGCCGTATTATGTGTAAACTTGGGATGGTACCCCTTGTAGGCCGATATCCATGGGAATTTTTTCCTCATCCTGAAACCATTGACACCGAGGGCGATCCTGTTGCAAGTTTTGTAAAACAAGTCTATTCTAATGGAGGACAGGCAAAGGATAATATGCCCAGCCTGAATCTGCCTGTAATACAAAATTGGGTAGAGGATTATAAGATCGATGGTCTCATTATGTTCAGCTCCAAATCCTGCCGCATGTGGAACCTGGGACATAATGATTTTATTGCCGCGATTGAAAGGCAAAATGGTATTCCAGGAGTAGTAATTGAAGGAGACATGGTTGATACCAGGATGAATTCCTTTGCCCAGATAGAAACACGGCTTGAGGCCTTGGCAGAAATGATAGAGGCCAGAAAGGAATAAAGGTAAAGAATAGATGCTTTATTTTGCAGGAATAGATATTGGTTCCCTTTGTACAAAATCTCTTATTCTTAATGAGGATGATGCAATAATCGGAACATCCATAAAAAGGAGCGGTGCCGCATATAGGGGTGCAGGTGAAGATGCTTTGAATGCGGCATTAAAGGATGCAAACTTAAAATCTGAGGATTTAAATTATATAATATCCACCGGTTATGGCAGGTCAAGGATTCCCATTGCTGATGAACAGATAACTGAGATCACCTGTCATGCGCGGGGATCCAGCTTCATATTTCCTGAAGCAAGAGCTGTTATTGATATCGGAGGACAAGATAGCAAAGTTATTGAGATTAATAGCAAGGGTCGTGTTCTGAAATTTGTTATGAATGATAAATGTGCGGCTGGAACAGGCCGCTTTTTAGAGGTCATGGCCGGATCATTAGATATTGACCTGGAACAGATGAGTGAACTTGCAAAACAATCAAAAAAAGAGGTGCAAATAAGCAGTATGTGCACCGTTTTTGCTGAATCAGAGGTTATATCTCTTTTTGCCGGAGGAACTGAAAAAGCAGAGATAGCATCAGGCATATACAGGGCTATTGCCAGGAGAGTAACAGGTCTCGCCAGCCACATTGTCAGCGGAAAAAAAGTGACCATGACAGGTGGCGTAGCAAAGAGCAAGGGTATGGTTTGGGCTCTTTCAAAAAAGCTTAAAACAGAACTATTAGTGGCTGATGATCCTCAAATCATTGGCGCCTTGGGCGCAGCACTTATAGCAAAAACAAAATTCAATAATTTATAGTCAATGTCCTTAGCACTCAGATTCAGGTTGGATTCAAAGTCTCGCAAGATCATTTACCTGTACGATTTGATTGCGCAGGCAAGCGCAGACTCCAAACGGTGAGGTTAAAAAAAGTCCTCTAATAGATTACCTGATATGAATTGTTTCCAAGGAGGTGTTCCAGCTCCTGCTGGAATTCCGGGCAATGGCGAACTTTAAAGCTCTTATTCGCTGTTATGGTTATTTCCTCTTCATCGGATATTTTGAGTTTAAAATGCAGTCCGCATATTCCTGGATATTTAAAGACAATGTCTTGTAAAGACATTAAAAATTCATTGGATATATCTTCCTCATGAAATTTAAGCTGGACCTGTTTAATCCTTTTTTGCCGGATCACATCGAGTGATTCTATATCTTTAGCTATTATCTTAACTGCACTTTCGCTAATTTCCACGGTTCCATCGATTAATAAGGGCTGATCGCTTTTAAGAAGATGAGCCTTTTTGCTAAAAGGTTCCGGGAAGAGGATCACTTCAATGGCTCCACTAAGATCTTCCAGACGTAGAATAGCCATTTTATTCCCTCTTTTGGTCTTTTTAATCTTGATTGATGCCAATACACCAGCTACTTTAACCTGGCTCTTGTCTTTTTGCTGAGAAAGATTCTGAACCATACAGGTATTCAAAACAGAGATTTCAGTCTTGAATTTATCAAGAGGATGCCCTGTAATGTAGAATCCAAGGGCATCTTTTTCTCTACCAAGACGTTCATTATCATTCCATTCATCTATATCTGGCCATTCAAAAAAACGTGTTGTTGAATGATCATCCTGGCCCAGGCAGTCAAACATCTTGAGTTGATTAGGGTCACCATGGCGGGTGCTGCTAAAACGAAGGACATCATTTAAGGAAGTAAAAAGCCGTGCCCTGGAAATATTAGTATAGTCAAAGGCCCCGCATTGAGTAAGACCTTCCAGTACTCTTCGGTTGACCTTGCTGCCTTCAACTTTTTGACAAAAATCGATTAGTCCTTTAAAAGACCCATTTTCATTCCTTTTTTCAATAATTGAATCTACTGCTTTTAAACCGACATTTTTAATAGCCGCAAGGCCGAAACGGATTTTCCCATCTACTACGGAGAAATCGGGCAAGCTTTCATTGATATCGGGCTGGAGGATTTCGATTCCCATCTCCCTGCATTCTGCTATGTTTTTTATTGTTTTGTCCTGGTTGCCCATATCCATTGTTAATAATGCGGCCATAAACTGTACTGGATAATGAGCTTTGAGATATGCTGTTTGGTAAGCTATCATGGCGTAGGCTGCAGAATGTGATTTGTTGAATCCATAGCCTCCAAATTTTTCTATAAGTCCGAAAAGCTTTTTACTCATTTTAGTTGAAACTTTATTGTCGGATGCGCCTTTAATAAATCGGGCGCTATGCCTTGCCAGCACCTCTGGCTTTTTCTTGCCTACTGCCTTTCTGAGTTCATCGGCCTCTGACATGCTATAATTGGCAACTAATTGTGCTATTTTCATGACTTGTTCCTGGTATAAGATAACACCATAGGTTTCTCTTAAAATTGGCTCAAGCTGCGGTAAAAAAAACTTTATCTTTCCCTTGCCATGTTTGCCGTTGATGAAATCATCCACCATATTGCTGCCCAGGGGGCCAGGGCGGTAAAGCGCAACCAGGGCGATCATATCTTCAAAGGTTTCAGGCTTTAATTTCCTTAGTAATTCTTTCATACCCGAGCTTTCCAACTGAAAAACACCGGTTGTCTTTCCTTCGCTTACCAATTGATAGACTGCTTGATCATTAAGGGGGAGATTATCGATATCAATATATGTTCCTGAGGTAGCTTTAATCAGATGAAGGGCATGTTTAATTACAGTCAGAGTTTTGAGTCCCAGAAAATCAAACTTGATAAGGCCTAATTGCTCAATTTGATCCATGGTGAATTGGGCCATAATTTCACCTTTGGAACCCTTATATAGAGGGAGATAGTTTACTAACGGACGATCCGCTATGACTACTCCGCAGGCATGAGTGGAGGAATGTCTTACAAGGCCCTCAAGGGCAAGGGAGATTTGCAATAGTTTCTTGGTAGGGCCTTTCGTGTGTTCAAGTTTTTTTAACTCTGGTTCCTCATTAATTGCCTTTTTAAGGCTGATTCCTGGTCCTTCAGGTACAAGTTTGGCTATACGATCCACTTCTTTTAATGGGATATTAAGGCTTCGTCCGACATCCCTGATAACTCCCCTGGCCTTCATACTGCCAAAGGTTATTATTTGGCTTACATTTTGGGTACCATATTTTTGGGTTACATAATTGATAATTTCATCCCGTCCATTAATACAAAAATCAATGTCGATATCAGGCATACTGATTCGTTGGGGGTTAAGGAACCTTTCAAATAAAAGCCCATATTTGATTGGATCAATATTTGTGATTTTAAGACTATATGCCACCAGAGAACCTGCAGCCGAGCCTCTGCCAGGTCCAACCGGGATATCATGATTGTTTGCGTACTCAATAAAATCGGCAACAATCAAAAAATAGCCTGAAAAGCCCATTTCCTGAATAGTCTCTATTTCAAAAACGAGTCTGGCGTGATAATGTTCGATTATTTCTTTGGTTAAGTGACCTTCTTTATCTTCCTTTTGAGCAAGCCTGATTTCCAGGCCTGCCTCGCTCTTTTCTCGAAACAAAGTATCTAAATTTGTTTCTTCAGATACATTGAATACAGGATACTTATACTGACCGAATTCCATTTCGTAATGACATCGGGCAGCCACATCACAAGTGTTATTAATAGCATCTTCAAATCCATCCAGAGCTTGTTTCATTTCAGAAATATTTTTGAAATAAAATTCATTACAAGGGAATTTCAGACGTTTTTCATCTTCAATGGAACTCCCTGTCTGGATGCAAAGGAGCAGCTCATGAGCCTCGGCATCTTCCTTGTTAAGGTAATGACAGTCATTTGTGGCTATCATGGGAAGAGAAAGGTCTTTGGAAATTTCTCTTAAACCCTTGTTTAGTTCGATTTGATCAGGTAGATTATTTGCTTGGACTTCCAGATAAAATCGGTCATTATTAAATATGGAGGCTAATTCCAGTGCCTTTTCTTTGGCTTCTTCAACCCGCCCCATACGGTATAAATAGGGAACATTACCTTGCAGACAGGCTGAGAGGGCAATTAGACCTTTGTTATATTTTTTTAAAAGTTCCATATCTACCCTGGGGTGATAGTAAAAACCCTCCAAGTGTCCCAAGGTTACCAATTGACTTAGATTTCGGTATCCCTCCTCGTTCATTACAAGAAGTACAAGATGAAAGGCATGAGGAAGACCATCACGAGAAGGAGAACGATCCCGACGGTCTCCCGGGGCGACATAGACTTCAGAACCAATGATCGGTTTGATGCCGACTTTGGATGCCTTGTCGTAAAACTGGACAGCCCCAAACATATTCCCATGATCGGTTATGGCGACTGAATCCATTCCAAGATCTTTGGCCTTTGCCAACATTTTATCGATCCGAATAGCTCCATCCAGGAGACTATATTCGGTATGTAGGTGGAGATGAACAAAATTTGATTGAGTTATCACAAAATCCTCTATAAAATATTTGTATCGTCAGACTGCTGTATGTTAAGGAGTTGTCTAACTTATTTCCAGACAACTCCTAATCTCTATTTTTTGCAATCTTTGCGTAAAAGTTGAATTTTAACCCTTGAAAAACCTCAATATATTGCTGATGTTTAAATATTCATTTTCCTTTGTATAGCCTCTTAAATAAATGATATATATACTACAAGAAAATAAGCAAGGTTTAGAAATTATTTAATCAAGAAATTTTAATTATATTTGAATAAAGCCAATCTGCATCCAGCTTAAAGAAAATCGTTATACTATAGAGGATCTTGCAGAAATACCAAAAACATATTTTTTTCACATCAACACTTGATACATGATATGACACCAGGCTTTGTATATAAAAATTGCGCTTAGCAAATTTTTTTAAGTTTAAGGATAGTGAGATATGAATAATGATCCACAATTAATCTGGAGAAACTGGCTTTTAAAACTGAAAAATGAAAACAGAGATTTAAAGAATAAACTGGATGTCCTTAGAGATGAAACGGCTCTCCTAAACAGAGATTTAAAAAGACAGAGGAAAATATTTTGGCATAATCCTTTGCCTGCGATTCTTGTTTCTCAGGAAAATATCAAATTTGTCAATCAAGCGGCCATAAAGCTGCTTGGTTATTCTTTGGATGATCTTTTAGGCAAGAATATCTTTAATTTAATTCATCAGGATTCCATTGATCATATCAGGAGAATATACCAAAAGAGGATTTCTGGCAAACTTGTTTCTTTTAAACATGAAGTCTATCTTAAGAAAAAATCTGGCAATAAGTGTTTATGCGAAATGTTGGTGAAAGACCTTAGATATCAAGGACGGCTTGCCTTTCTTGTAAATATTATACTCCTTGAGGAAAGGAAACTGAAAGAAAGGAGATATGCTCATGCTGTGAAGATGGAATCTGTCAATAAAATGGCATCTTGCATCAGGAACCAGGAAAATTATTTATTAAAAAGTCTGAGGTTGCATATAAACACTCTTAAAGGATTAGAGCAATATAGGAATCCTGATTTGGGCCGGGTTATAATGGCTTTGGAAGATGATGTTAACAAAGCGAGCCGTTTTGTAAAACATTTGGCAGTTCTCTCCGGTTCGATTAATGGTTCAAATTCTTTGCTGGATATTTCAAAAGTTGTTCAGGAAGCCTTGTTGATTACCAAGACAAAATGGACAAGGGAACAATCAAATCAAGAATTGAATATCAGGATAAATACCTTTATAAGGTCAAATGCTAAAGTTAAAGGTCAAGCCGGAGATCTAATGGAGGCAATAGGGCATGTTTTATTTAATGCCATGGAGGCTATTGCTGAAGGTGGCGAGATATATGTTACGACTGAGACCCATGCCGGTTTTGTGCATATCTATATACAGGATAACGGATCTGGAATGGATAATGAAACTCGGGACAGGATTTTCGACCCATTTTTTACTACTAAATCAGGAAAGCTGGATGGTCTTGGTCTTAGCCTGGCTCATTCTATCTTAAAAAGCCATGGGGGCTCAATCGAGGTCTTGAGCCAAGAAGGGCAGGGGAGTGCATTTACAATAAAACTGCCTATTGAGGATGGAAGTCCTAAGAGAGTAAATCCCACAAAAACAAGTCTGAAAGGTTCCCATATCTTATTATTTTCTCAAGATGGAATCCTTAAAGACCTTCTCTTTCAAGTCCTCCTGAATAAAAATGCTTATGTCCTGGCTGTAGATAATATTAGAGATTGTATGAAATTATTAAATAAAAAAGATTTCGATCTGGTGGTTGCCAAGTTAAGCCAATCTTATAAAAAAACATTTAATATCATTGGAAAAATAAAATCCTTTAAAGAATCTATGCCAATTGTTTTGGTTGATGCCCAAGATCAAAATAATGATTTTGGTGCTGATATAATTATTTACAGGCCATTGGAAATGAATAATTTTTTGGGCACTATTTCACAAATATTGGCAAAAAATAGAGTTAATGTTCTGCCTGATTAGTGTTAATTCGTAAATTAACACTATCTATAGTCTTCCAATTACCACCTGATTAATTTCTTTTCTAACACCAGATCCTTTTGTTTTGGCAGGTTTTCCCAAGGCGATAACAGCCATTAGCTCACAGCTTTCAGGGACCAATAACAGCTTTTCAACGGCTGTTCTGTTTTTCAGGATTTGTCCAAGCCATACTCCACCAAGGCCCAGTGAATGTATTGCTAACAGCATATTCTGGATGCAAGCGCCAATCGCCTGTATATCTTTTACCCTGTCATAACTATGATCATGATCAAGGAATACAGATATTAAAACAGAGGCTCCTTTAATGATCTGCGAATAGTGAGTTTGGAGAGAAAGATCATCTTTAATTTTTTTATCACGTATAATAATAAATTTCCATGGTTGATTATTAAGCCCTGATGGTGCCCATACACCCATCTCTATGATTTTATTAATGATATTATCTCGAATATAATCATCTGTGAATTCACGAACACTGCGACGATTTTTTATGATTTCTAACATAATTTATTGGCCTTATTATTGTTTGACGAATAATAGATTATTAGGTATCTTTAGCAAAAGATCTATTATAGGGGAGGGGTCCATCGATTGGTGGCTCCATTATAAGACCAACAATCTTGGAGAGCCTTCCTATGGGTATATTTTGGATCTTCTGTCCAAAGGAGCATCATTTTATGTGCTTCATTTAATTGCTTAAATTTTTCGTCATCTCCTCCTTTATCAGGATGATGAATCTTGGCTAATTTTTTGTAGGCAGTTTTGATCTTATCTTGATGTGTTGGGACTTTCAGGTCTTCTCTATCAAGATTGAGTATCTTTAAATAGTTATTCTCATGTTTTGTAAGTCTGATATTGGACTTTCTGTTTGGTTTGATGGTTTCAGGATCAATGTCCTTATTTTGAGCATTGTTTATTAATAATAATGAGGCATGACTCCTGGATGTATTTTTATGAACCATATTATACCATTCCTGGCTGGCTTGCAGAATCATATTTTTAAGATCTTTTGCAGGCTTTATGTTTTTCTCCCTTTTTCCTGCAAACCTGGAAATACTTTTTGACCAGACCGGCAATATATCAAGGACAACATCATCACATGTGAAAAAGAAGGCTGCATATTTGGTGTTCAAAGTCCTTAACAAGCCTTTTGAAAGGGATAAAACCCATTCCAATTGCTGACGGCATTCATTTGTACAATAACGCCTTCCAGCTTTAATCTGGTCTGTTCCACATGCAAGGCATTTTTGTCTGGAAGAAGTTGTGGAGATAGCCCTATGTTTTTTTGTTTGATTGGCCATAAAATCAGAAAAATGGTAATTTAATGTCTTAAAATACTGACATTATAAGGTTAT
>DAOWOF010000093.1 GCA_030642205.1 Desulfobacteraceae bacterium
ATGGAATTATCCGATTTTGAGAAATTGAATCAGGAGCGGACAAAAAAAGGCCAGAATCCATTTGCAAATCCCAGGAATGCCGCTGCGGGATCTTTAAGGCAGCTTGATTTTAGAGTCACAGCCAAAAGGCACTTAAATATGTTTTGCTATGGTGCTGGAGAAATAATTGGTTATCATTTTGAGACTCAGTATGAATTACTGATAGCCTTTAATTCGATGTGGGGATTGCGGGTTAATCGTCCTCATTTTAAGATTTGCCAGGGAATTGATGAAGTGATAGCCTTATGTCATGATTTTGAAGAAAAAAGAAACGATTTTCCTTATGAAATTGACGGAGCTGTCATAAAGGTCAACCAATTAAGATTGCAACATCAACTTGGACAAAAATCGAGAGTTCCAAGGTGGGCCTTTGCCTATAAATTTAAACCTGATCAGGGATGTACCAGGATTCTCAGGATTGAAGTCCAGGTGGGCCGTACCGGTGCCTTAACTCCTGTTGCCCATATGGAACCGGTTGAACTAGGAGGAGTTCTGGTCAAACGGGCTTCACTGCATAATGAGGATGAAATCAATAAAAAGGATATAAGGGAACTTGATGTTGTTATCGTTCAAAGAGCAGGGGATGTGATTCCTGAAGTTGTTAGAGTTGTCAAGTCCAAAAGGTGCGGTAAAGAGAAAAAATTTTTTCTGCCTGCAAGATGTCCTGCTTGTGGATCAGAGATCATAAAAAATGCAAATGAAGTTACCCTTCGATGCCCTAATGTAAACTGTCCTGCCCAGATTAAAGAATCATTAAAATATTTTGCCTCAAAAGGTGGCATGAATATTGTTGGCTTGGGTGATAAAATAATTACTCAGTTAATTCAAAAGGAATTGATATCCAGGGAGGCCGATATCTATTCTTTGGATGTCGATGATTTGCTTAAATTAGATAAGGTTGAAAATAAGGCAGCTCACAACCTTTATCAGGCTATCCTGAATAGTAAATCCGTTATACTTGCAAAATTTATCTATGCCCTTGGAATCAGGCATGTTGGTGGGCATATTGCCCAGCTTTTGGCAAATCATTATAAATCCATTAAAAAGTTACAGCAATCTAGTGTGGAGGAGCTGGAATCTATAAAAGGTGTTGGTAATGAAATTGCAAATAGTGTCTCTACCTTTTTTGAAGATGAAGATAACCTGCAAAATATTGAACTATTATTGGCGGCTGATGTTCAAATTGAAAATCCAACAGTGAAAGAACCTGGAACGAGAGACAAGATATTTGTTTTAACCGGCATCCTTGATTCCCTGAAACGTCTGGAAGCAAAAGCAATGATTGAGGAGAGTGGAGGCAGATTGTCATCATCAATAAGTAGTCGTACTGATTACCTGGTTGTTGGAAGGTCTCCCGGTTCAAAATTAAATAAGGCTCGTGAATTAGGAATCGATATTCTGGATGAGGGCCAATTTATTAGTATATTAAAGACGTTATAATATGATGGAATACATTCGAGTACATCTTCTTATTTATGGAAAAGTTCAGGGTGTCTGGTTTAGGGATTCCACTAGACAAAAGGCTCATGCCCTGGGCATTAGCGGTTGGGTAAAAAACAAGATTGATGGAACAGTGGAAGTCCTGGCTGAAGGCCCTGAGAATATTGTAAACGAATTGGTTTCATGGTGTTATATTGGGCCGCCATATGCAAAGGTAGACAGGATCGAATCAGCCAGAGAGATATATGAAGGCATATTTAATTCTTTTGATATTTTAAGGACATCATAAAAAAATAATATCAAAAGAAAGAGTCAAAATTAATAAAAAAGTGAAAAGGAACCCTATGGCAAGGCAAATTACAATTCTGGTAATTTTTTTAATGGCAATTTCAGGCTGTGGATCGACAACTCCTTTAGTTAATAAAATTGCTCCTGATATTTTAAAAAAGCAATTTAAGAAGAATAAACAACAATTGAAAAAAAATGTAATGGTTCTTCCTCTGGTTGATTATTCTGAATTGGAGCCGGATACGGTTGATCAGGCTACATCATTTCTAGTTAAAGCCTTACAACAATCACCCAATATGATCGTGCATCAGTCAAAAAAAAATATGTTTTTGCCCTCTGAAATAAAGGGAACAGAATTTGGTATGGTGACACCAGCCCGAATTATTACCACGGCCGATAAAGAAAATATGCATGCCCTTATTATCTCGATTCTTTATCCTATAGAGAGAATAAATAAAGAAAAAGGTATCTGGCCTTATAAAAAGGATTATACTGTTTTTGAGGTAACTGTGTTTTTGAAAGTGGTGGATGTTATTAATAAAGGGCTATATTTAACCAGCAGTGAATCAGAAAAGATATCTATTCCTGTCAGCAAGGGATTCAGCCAAAAGAAAGAGATTCTTGATGACAAATTATTAATCAAAGCAGTTCAAAAAATATTTAGCCTCCAGGCCATTAAAGTAATAAGAAAACTTGCTGAGACGCCTTGGTCAGGCAGGATCATAGCCCTTAATAATAATCACGTCGTTATAAATGCGGGAAAAGATATAGGCATTTCCGTTGATCAACTATTTTCAGTTTATTCCAGAGGTGCTTCAATCAATTGCTATGATGGGAAGACAATGGAAATCCTGGGAAATAAGGCTGGTCTTATTAAAGTGAGGTCATTATCTGAAAAGCGGTCAAAGGCAATTATTCAGTCGGGAGGCCCATTTATTGCGGGTCAGGTTATCAGACCTTTTTATCCATAGTAAGGTAAGGAGTTGTCTGGAAATAAGCTGGACAATATCGTGCTCAGATTTAGATTAGAAGGATGCCTTGATTACTATTCCAGAGAACCCCTAAGCATCTCTTTAGCGTGAATTTTTGCGGATGATGTTATTTTACGTCCGCCTAAAAGTCGTGCGATTTCGCTAACTCGTTCTTCCTGGCATAGTTTGGATATGATGGTTTGGGTTCTTTTGCCAATAATATCCTTTCTAACCACAAGATGGTTTAATCCCTGGCTGGCGATTTGTGGCAAATGCGTAATACATAAGATCTGATGAAATTTTGATAAATCCAGAAGCTTTTTACCTACAATTTCTGCCGTAGCGCCGCTAATCCCCGCATCGACCTCATCAAAAATAAGCGTTTCAACAGAGGCCTTCTTTGCCATTATAGTTTTAAGAGCCAGGATTATTCTCGATAATTCACCTCCAGATGCAATCTTTATCAGAGGCTTCAGGTCTTCTCCAGGGTTGGTGGTAATCAAAAATTCAATTTGATCAAATCCATCAGGCCCAGGGCCTTTTCCTTCAACTTCCGCGCAATTTCTGTAATCTATCTCTGATTTATAAAAGTGGACCTGAAAAAGAGCCTGCGGGATATTTAGCTGATGAAGCTCTTTTTCCACTGCCCTGGATAATTTTTCAGAAGATTTGATCCTTTGTTTAGAGAGGCTAATTCCTTTTTCCCATAGATCTTGCTCTAATATCTTTTTTTTCCTTGTTAATTGGTCCATCTGCTCATTTATTTCATTCAAATCAGATAACTCAGAGGATAAATTGTTTCTATATTTAATGATATCTTGTATAGAGGTTCCAAATTTACGTTTAAGGCTGTTAATCAGTTCAAGCCTGTCCAGAACTTTTTCCAGACTCTCGGGGTCTGAATTTATTGTTCTTTTATAATCCCTGAGTACAAAAGAGATATCCTCCAATCTTGCTTCAATTTCATTTAGTTCCTCCATAATATTTTTGAGCTGGGAGTCTATCCGGGTTCCTTTGGACAATTTTTTGGAAAATTGAGATAGGATTGATAGAATTGAATCTCGCTTTTCATATAAAAGCAGATATCCTTCAGAAACAATTTCCAGGAGTTCGCCTGATTGTTCAAGTTTTCGTTTTTCATTGGCCAGGTTATTATCTTCACCTGCTCTTAATTGAGCGCTGTCAATTTCCCTGATTTGAAACTGTATCAAATCGTGCCTTTTAATGGTGGATTCAATTTGCTTTTCAAGCTCATGAATTTTCTTTTTAAGCTTACTGAACTGATTAAAAATTATTTTGTATTTCTTTCGACTATCAATAAGATCTCCGAAGTCATCCAGTAAATTAAGATGATTATCAGCTTTTAGGAGACGCTGATGTTCATGCTGGGCTGATATGCTTATGAGTGATGTACTCAAGCGGGATAACATATTCAAGGTGGCCATGGAGCCATTAATAAAGATCCTGCTTCTACCTTCTCTTGAGATGCATCTTTTAATCAGCAAGTCTCCATCAAAGGTGATTCCAAATTCGGATAGGATATTTGTTAATAGGCGGTTTTCAGGAAATGTGAAAAGGGCTTCTATTTCTGCTTCTGCACATCCACTTCGAATAAGATCAGTAGATGCACGGGTACCCAAAATTAAATTCATGGCATTAATAATAATGGATTTTCCAGCCCCTGTTTCTCCTGAGAGGATGTTGAGGGATGAGCTGAGGCTCATTTGTAGTTGTTTAATGATTGCAAAATTAGAAATGTTTAGTTGGACAAGCATATTGCTTAGGGTTACTCCCAGGTAACTCTGAGAACTTCCTGGTAAGTGGTTTTTCCTTCCAGTAACTTTTTGATGGCATTTTCTCGTAAGGTTATCATCCCCTCTTTTCTGGCCTGATTACGAAGGATTTTGATATCTAGCGTGGAAGAGGTTATTTTTTTTATGGATTCTGTGAAAGGAAGCATTTCGTGAATTCCAGTCCTTCCAAAATAACCAGTACCACGGCATTTTGGACAGCCCTTTCCCCTGTAAAGTGTAAGAGAACCCTTTTTAGGTCGGCATAAGCCCATAGAAGCCAGCTCGGAATAATCTATCTCAAAGCCTTCTTTACAATGATTACAAATCTGGCGTATCAAACGCTGGGCCAAAATGCCGATAAGAGTGGATTGTATGAGGAAATGGGGAACGCCGAGATCTAAAAGGCGTACAATAGCAGATGGTGCATCATTGGTATGTAAGGTAGAAAGGACAAGGTGGCCTGTTAAGGCAGCTTGTATACCATTTTCTGCTGTTTCAAGGTCCCTCATTTCACCAATCATAATGATATCGGGATCCTGTCTGAGAATATTTCTGAGTATAGAGCCAAATGTAATTCCCAGGGCAGGTTGCATAGCGATCTGGTTGAAGTCGGGATGTACCATTTCAATTGGATCCTCAACCGTGGTGATATTAACCTCAGGGGTTGAAAGAAATTTAAGGGTTGAATAGAGAGTTGTTGTTTTACCACTACCAGTAGGGCCACAAACCAGGATAATCCCATGGGGCATATTAATTGCCTTTTTATAGAGGACTAAATCTTCGGGAGTAAAGCCCAGTTTGTCATGATCCTGAAAAAGGATGTCAGGATCCATTATCCTCATGACAATTTTTTCACCAAAGGCTACTGGTATGGTGGAGACCCTGATTTCTGCCTCTACACCTCCCTTATCGGTTTTAATACGACCGTCCTGGGGCCTTCTTTTTTCGGCCATATCAAGCCGTGCCAGATTTTTGAGGCGGCTCAGTATGGCAGAGTGAACATTTTTAGGAAGTTTATACACTGTATGAAGGGCGCCGTCAATACGCATCCTTACCATGCTGATTTCTCTTTTAGGTTCAATGTGGACGTCACTTGCCCTTTGGTCAAAAGCGTAGCTTAAGAGATGGTTGACTGCATAAATAATATGTTGATCATCTGAAGGGAGTTCATCTCCGGATTTTAGTTGTATATATTGCTCTAAATTTCCCAGGTCAACAGAAGGACCACTGAACTGATGTTCTGCGGCCTGAATTGAGCGTTTAAAGCCGAAAAATTCGTTAAGCAGCTTGATTATTTCGGTTTTTGTGCTGACAATGGGTTGCACCTGCATTTTGCTGGCCCTGGAGATGTCTTCGATTGCCTCTATATCAAATGGATTTGGAGTTGCGACAATCAAAAGATCGTTCTTGATCTCAATAGGCACCATCAAATGTTTCATGGCAAAGGTATGAGGGATTGTTCCTGTTACAAGATTGAGATCCAGTTTTAAGGGATCAATTTTTTTAAATGGAAGGTTCCAGTATTTTGCCAGGGCCTGATATATCTTTTCCTCATCAAGGGTGTTTTCAGGATTATTAATTTGATCTTGAGATATCGCAATTATTACATCTATAATTGAAATTGGTGCCAATATCCTTGATTTTGAAGATGCTGAGGCCTGTTTGGTGTCTCGTAATTGCTCTAACTTTCTTTTGGCACCTGCTTTTTTTATGAGGATCACGCGTTTTTGATCTTCATCAATAAGGCCAATTTTTAATAGGCTTTTTAAAATATTATCAGGGGATAGGGGGTCAGTGTTTTTCATATTGCCTGCTTATTAATCCATTTCTGCCAGTACTTTTGCTTTGCTTGCTTCCTGGTGGATAATTATTTTTTCGGATCTCCAGGGATGTGTGTTCCTGTCTGATATATAAACGCTTACAATACTACCTACTTGCAGGTCAAATGCGCTTCCTGGTGTGGAGTCATTTTCATTATCTTGGATTAATACCATCCCCACCAGGAAAGTATGATCCTTTACCTGGATAATGCTATTTTCATGAGCCAGCTCAATTATTTTGCCTTTAAGCACATTTTCGGCGTAAACTATTGGAACCCTCATAAAAAGCATAAAGATTAAAAAGGTCAGGCATAAAATATTTTTCATTACATTATCTCCATTCTTTAATTATATATGGTGGTTACAAGGCATTGACCATAAAGGCCAATGCCTTGTTTGTTAGAATGCCAGGTCTTTCCAGGAAGTGAGAGAAGCATTCATGCCAGGCAGATTTACTTTTACTGGTGATAATCCTCCACCGGTGGTGGTGATAAAGAGTGTATCTTTATGTAAAACCGGTTTTGATGGCATACCGCTGCCCAATGAAATTCCTGATATTGAATGTTGGTTTCCTTCAGAATCAGTTATCATATCCTGAGAATTAATTTGTCCATCTCCATTTATATCAAATACTGCTTCATCAGGTGGAAGACCTGTTGCGTAATCAACTGCATATAGCCATGCGTCGCCATTTCCCGCACAAACATTATTATCAGGAGTGAAGGTAGTAAAAAAGACCACGCCTGCCACAACCAGGGGCTGGGAGATAACCCGTTCACTGCCCAAAAGGTTTCCTGCGGGTTCTGTATTATTGAGGCTTACTGCCCAGGAATCAATGTCTGGTGTATAGCTGGTGTCTCTTTGAATTACCCTGTAAGTAATACCACTGTTGGCGTCTGTTACAAAAGCGGCGGTAAGAGCGATACCCTTTTCATTGCTGCTGTTAACCGGATATCCATTGGCATTTAAGGAATATGTAGTAGTCGTGGTCAGATTTTCCTTGAGACCGAAAAAATGTTGTTTTACAAGAGATGTTTTATCTGATTGATCTATATATTTCCCTGTTCCAAAAAAGGCCCATATTGTATTTGATTCTTCAGCTATAGCATAATCCGCTTTGGCAGTAACAGGATTGGAATGAGTAGCATTAAAGGATTCATAGAGGGTGGTAACTGTAGGTATTTCATCTTTACCGATGTTTGAGATTCGATAAAGTTTGCCATACAAATCACCAATATAAATGTTTTCATTAATATAGTTGCCATTAAAATCAATAGGTAGAGGAGAGGATAGAGTATTATCGGGCATTCCACCATAAAGTGTTCCATCCACAAATCCGGCGCCACCGCCCTGATTAATTATATTGTCATTGTGGAGCCATTCTCCTTTAATATCAGTAAGAAGAACTATTGCGGTATTGTCTGGGCCTAAAACAATTTCAGCAACTGTTCCTTCTGCTCCGGATGGAGCGCCTTTAATCATATTTCCGACCTCAAAAGAATGGGGATTATGTTCTGTAAAATTCAGATATCCATAATTATGTATTCTAACCCTGTTTGTAACATTCCCAAGCCCGTCATCCCATAAACCTGCGCCTGTTGAGGCTACAACACCATAAAGAAAGGCGGCCTTATTAGCTTGATCTGTAGTGGAATATCCTGATGATATAAAAGCTGCCCATTCCGTGCCAACCCCATCTTGCACTCTACAAATAGAAGGTTCAGCCCAGGTCTGCCCTAATTCGGAATCAGTCAATTCCCACAGGAATACGGATGGATTTACTGCCGCGTCAAAAGAATTACTGTAAGTAATATCCAGGGCAAAATAGGATTCGCCTCCTTCTCTTAATCCGCTTATAAGAAT
>DAOWOF010000267.1 GCA_030642205.1 Desulfobacteraceae bacterium
TTGTAACTCCTGATACCTGGTATTTCAGAAACCACCAGATTGCAGATAAAGCCTTGACGGTTAATGGGTATACTGATCCTGATTATTATATGGATGTTACATCTTCCAACATTATTTGCAATGTGTATTCTGAAAATCCATCCGGGAGTCCATCTGATCTTCATGCTGAGGCATTATCAAGGATATTGGATACCCAGAACATAGATATCAGGCCCAGAGAATTGCTTCTTGGAAATTGGGGTAATGATCCGCATGGAATGCCTTTTGATCCAAGGGGAGATCTATGGTTTACTTTTCAGGAATTTTGTGAGTTTGGTAAGGCTTATTACTGGGAAAATGGCAAAATAAAGCCGATAACGGATGAAATCTATCAGAAAGTAGAACAATTTTGTCAAAAATTTAATATTGTTTATACCATGAAGCCTTATATGAGTGAACGATATTACAAGATGTTCATCGAAGGGGCCTGGCGTTACTGGGAAGTCCCTGGAACTTCCGGTTATCGCGCCAATCCCGACCATGAATGGTATTTCAACCTGGGGTTCAGGGCATTAATCAAAAAAATGGAGAAGACCATTGAGCGCCTGGAAATGGAAATGGAGAAATCCACAGGCAGTCAATATGTAAAATTGGCTTATCGCATCAATGCTTGCAAAGGATCTGTAAAGGCCACTGAGGCTGTTATCAGATGGATCAAGCGGCATGCCAGGATAGCTAAAGATATGGCCGCAAAAGAAAATAATCCTGTGGAAAAGGAAAGACTGGAGAATCTATATGATATCTGTACATGGGTGTCAGAAAATCCCCCACGTACTTTTTGGGAAATGATGCAGCTTCACTGGCTTAGCTTTGAAGTGCATAATCTGATTGAATATCCATCTCATAGCATAACATTCAGGCCTGATCAGACATGGTATAAATGGTACGAAAAAGATGTCCTTATCGATAAAACTCTCAGCAGGGAAAAAGCAGCTGATCTGATAGCTTTTTATTTTATGAAATTCCATGAAATAGGAACATTAGGTTCTCTGAAGCATTTTAGATCCATTGGGATGGGCGCAAGAGACTTTACTGTTTTGACTATTGGAGGCCAAAAAGCCAATGGAACAGATGCCACAAATGGCTTAACCATGTTGATTCTGGATGTAATAGATGGATATCGATTTCATTTCCCTGACGTAAAGGTTAGATGGCATCCTAAATTTGATAAAAATAATATGAAACGAGTTGTTGAAATTATGCGTACAGGGATGGGATCTCCTTCACTTAGGAACGATAATACAGCTATTGCCGGACTTCTTGATCAGTACTCTGGGCTGGTCAATCTTGAAGAAGCAAGAAGCTGGGCTGTTGTGGGATGTAATACTCCTGGAATCACTATCAATTCACGTGGGGCGCACAGGAGGGCATCAAGGACAGTCAATTCCTTGAAGACCATGGAGTTTGTCCTTTTTAACGGACGCGATCCTGAACCTGGATTTGAATATGCCAAAGGCCTTGAAACTGGCGATCCTGCTAATTTCAAAAATTTTGAGGAATTCTATCAGGCCTGGTTTACCCAATGGGAATGGTTTGTCCGGACTGGTATAAATTTAAGAAATATTGTGGACGATCACTATCAGAAAGTGGTCAGGAGACCATTTTTGAGCATGCTCTATAAACGTTGTGTGGAAGAAGGTCATGACCTTATGAGTCTTGATGTGCCATGGCTCAGCTTTAATAATAATCCAGGATGGGTGGATCTGATTGATTCATTGGCTGCGATTAAATATTGGGTATATGAAAAAAAGAAATATACCATAGATCAACTTAAAGAGGCTATTCTGGCAGATTGGACAGGCTTTGATGATATACGTAATGACTTTAAAGATGCTCCTAAATTTGGGAATAATGATGACTATGTAGATAAAATCTTTGTCAGAGCTGTGACAGAGATTACAGATGTCGGGAAAAAGATGCTTGATCTCAGAGATGAACCTGCAGGTCTTATGAATGCCCTTATTGTCACCTTGATGTACCATCTGGCACCTCTTAGTGGAGCCGCACCCAATGGCAGGAAAAGAGGAGAACCTTTATGTGATGGCGGCATTAATCCCCATGCTGAATTTGATAAAGGAGGACCATGGGACAGAATGGCATCTGCCATGAAGGTTGATCAATCCCAGTTCAAGGCCTGGATCTATAATCAAAAATTTGATTATAATTCAGTAAAAGGTGATGCAGGTCTTGAAAAGATGCTTGATTATACAATGGCTGGTCTGGAAGGAGGAATGGATCAATTGCAATACAATCTGGTTGCAAAAGATGTG
Organism: Desulfobacteraceae bacterium; assembly: GCA_030642205.1. GTDB lineage: Bacteria > Desulfobacterota > DSM-4660 > Desulfatiglandales > Desulfatiglandaceae > DAOWOF01. The sequence continues at coordinate 2,310 of DAOWOF010000267.1, forward strand.
CTGCTGGATGCAAAGGACAATCCTGAAAAGTATCCATTTTTAGCAGTCAGGATATCAGGTTACAGCGCCTATTTCAATGATCTGCCTGAGTTTGTGCAGGATGCGGTAATTAATCGAATTGATCATGAGTTATAGCGAACCATTTAAAGTACTCAAATTTCAAAAAAGTTAAAAAATGAGTACATTATATGGAAACAACAAAAATGAGTAGTATCCGATTATTTCAATAATAGTTGAGTACTAGATAAAAAGGAGGATATCAATGGGAGATAATATTTTTCAAGTGGACCCTGTAAAAGAGGGTTTTGAATTTAATAAAGCCGGTAATCCAACGGAAACAGGATGGAAAATTGTAAGTCCTGAAATGTGGCATTTCAGAAACCATCAGATGGCTGACAAGGCTATGACAGTGAACGGCTATGCTGATCCTGATTATTATATGGACTGCACCAAAGCCAAGATTGTCTGTGATGTATATAACGAAAATCCTTCAGCCACTCCTGGAGATCTGCATGCTGAAATCTTTAAAAGATATTTGGAGGATCAAAATATTGATATCAGAAACAGGGAGATCCTGATTGGCAACTGGGGTAATGATCCTCATGGCATACCCTTTGATCCCAGAGGCGATCTATGGTTTTCTTTCCAGGAATTTTGTGAGTACAAAAAAGCATATTTCTGGGAAAACGGTGAAAAAAAAGTCGTAACTGATGAGCTTTATAAAGAGATAGAAGTTTTTTCGAATAAAATGAATATTGTCTTTTCCATGAAGCCTTATATGAGTGAACAAGATTATAACATGTATATTATGGGCGCATGGCGTTATTGGGAACTTCCTGGCACATCAGGATATCGCGCCACACCGGATCACAA
>DAOWOF010000006.1 GCA_030642205.1 Desulfobacteraceae bacterium
GATCTTAACCGGATTCGGTCAGGAGAGTGTGTTACGATTTCAGGTTCAATTTATGATGAGGCAGGTATATCCGAACTTATAATAAATGGCCGCCAGGCGCCTATAAATAAAGGCAGGGAGGTTTTCTTTTCATATAACCTTCCAACAGGTTCATCGGGAATAGAACTTGTTACGCGAGACAGTCTGGGAAACCAGACATCTAACGAAATCTCATTATCATCTGATACAATTTGTAATAAGCCTGTTTTTGTCGCGTGCGCTGATTCAGCTTATGATAAAAACTGCTTTAGCGGCCTTTTTGGCAGCAAAAAAGTACAGCCTCCTGTTATAAAACTAAAAGGATGGACAAATTCTCAAACGGTTTTTCTTGATAAAATCTATCTTGAGGGACAAGTATACGGCAAGGATAAAATTCAACGCATCCTTATCAATCAAAAACCAATTTCTCCTTATGCAGGTCATATTATATTCTTTAGTTGTTTTGTCGAGCTTCTTAAAGGTGAAAACATTATTAGTATTGAAACATATGATGAATCCGGAAATATGGCTTGCAAAAAAATATCTGTTATCAGGAATATACCTAAAGTTGTCCAGATTGAAGAACGTTTGAGCATGACTGTCCTTCCTTTTGAGCAGAAAGCTTTGATTTCCAATGCGTCGTTAGCTTTTCAGGATAATCTTATTAATGCCTTTTTTAACCTTAATCGTTTCAGGGTTGTTGAAAGGGGCTTGCTTGATGTTATACTAACGGAACAAAAACTCAGTAGAACAAAGCTAATTGATAATCGTACGGCCATAAAACTGGGCAAACTAGCGGCAGCACAGTCGATTATTACAGGAAGCATCATTGAAACACGAAAAGGCATAGAGGTTATATCCAGAATGATTGACACTGAAACATCGCGGGTGCTTTCCGTGCAGGACGTTTATCATGAAGAAAAGGGCCTTCTCTCTATGCGCACTCTTGCTGGAGGACTCGCGAACAAATACCATATGGATTTTCCATTGGTAAACGGATTGGTTATACAAAAAAAGGGAAAGACACTTACAACGGATTTAGGGAAGGACAAAACCAAACTCCACAGAAAACTGATTATTTATAAAACAGAGACTGTCAAACATCCTGTCACAGGAAAATTTCTCGGTGAAGATACCAGGATATTAGGCCAAGTCCGTGTAATCCAGATTCAAACCAATATATCCAAGGGCAAAATTCTGGATGGAGATATCCACAATATTAGCAAGCTGGATAAGGTAATAACCAAATAAAGCGGAAACAAGAGATTCCCTGGCATCTCTCTGGGAAAAAGATATCAAATGGAACAGTTATCGGATCAGGAAATATTACAAGGCTGTATATCAGAAGATATGCATTATAGAGAGGCCTTTGTGAGACTCTTTTCAGATTTTATTTACAAAACAGTGCAATATACCCTGAAAACAAAAATAAATTATACTCGTAAAATGGAAGTAGAGGATTTGCATAATACTGTATTTGTAAAGCTATTTGAAAAGCGATGCCATAAATTAAGGCAGTACAAAGGAAAAAATGGATGCAGCCTGAGATCATGGATACGGCTTATAACTATTAGAACAGTTATAGACTATCTTCGGAAAACAAATATAGACGCCTTGTCAAAACAAAAAAATGATGACTATTATGATATCCTGGACAATCTGGAGGCAAATAGCCCTGATCCATTGACTTTGATGAACAAGACAGAACAACATCATCTGATCCAGGAAGGGCTGACTTCCTTAAAGCCAAAGGACAGAATCCTTATAAAACTTCATTTTATCAATGGATTGTCAATACACGAAGTCGCTAAAGCCATAAATATAACCGAAACAAACGCGCATACAATAAAGCACAGAGCAGTAAAACGTCTGAAAGAAATTATACTCAACAAAACAAAGAATTCTAAATAATCTGAAGAACTTCAGCTAAATAATTTCACTGCCTTATCGACCGGGATCCTCAACGACGCGATAATCTGTACGACTTGCTCTGATTTTGCCCTCTGATCTTTCGAGGTATAATGATCTGGAAACTATAGCTCTTCGAGAGAATTATACAGCCCAATTTTTTTGCCAGACTCAGGGAGAAGATTATTGTCTGCAAGAAATAATTTTTTTTTTCGTCAATAATTATAATGGCGATCCGAAAATGAAACGCTCATAAATAAATGGAAAGAATCATGAACGATAAATGTATTAGCGAAGAGGATATAATGGCTTACCTTGATGGCCGTCTTTCTAATAAAAATCGGTCAAAGGTTGAGACACATATCTCCAACTGTGATAGATGTCTGGATCTGGTGGCGATCACCGCAAAACTCATTAATGACCCGGATTTTAACAAGCTTGACACTGTGCCTGACTCTCTAACCAATAAGGCAGTTAAAACAGTCATGGGGTTAAAGGCCCCAACATTGTTTGAGAAAACATCTGCAATTATTAATCCGGCTATATCAAAAATATCACAAGGACTTTCATCATTTTCTCCATTAAAGGCTCCTGTTCCCGTACTTGTGCGAGGGGACAATAACTTTGATAATAATATTGTACAGATTAATAAATCTTTGGCCAATTTTGAAATAAGGATTGAAATTGAAAAAACCATGCAAAATACGGCTACAATAAATGTAGCTCTCCTGAAAACAAATACATCCACCATAAGGGCAATTCTATTAAGGAATAACAGGGAAATTGCATCTTATATCCTTGGTGAACAGGGGGCGCTTTTTGAGGATATAGAGGTTGGACATTACACTCTTGTTATTAGAAGAGATGGTCAAAATGAATGGGAATACAAATTTGAAATCCCTCAAAACGATTAGTTAAAAAAGCAGCTGAAATACTCTACCTCTTGCCAATGATATTCCCAGCCACGCAATGAATTAAAACTCTATCTTTTAATAAAACCTGACAATGAAAAAAAATCAGAAAATATTCTATCTTGAAATTTCGTGTGATGGTGATTCCATAAAGGTCGGAGGCAGCGAACGCATCAAGGATGAGGAAGAGACCATCTCCCATTACGAAAAAAACTCTGTTTCAATGGAGCTTATAAACTCAAGATGCCTTGAGCTTGTAAACACATTAAACAAGGCAAATCGAATGGGAAATGTAAATAAAAATATAGTTCAGAGGATTGGCGAAATCGGGAGACTTTTTCATGATGAACTCCTTCCTTTAAATGTAAAAGAGAGGCTCAATAATACCAAGGCTAAACATCTATGCTTAAAGCTCGATGATCAACTGACTCATATTCCATGGGAATTACTGCATAATGGCAAGCAGTTTTTATGCCGTCGTTTTTATATGGGCCGTTTGATAAAAACACGGCAGACCCTGTTTAATAATGAAAGCCGTATTATAAAACCTCCTTTACAGATGCTGATACTTGCAGATCCAGGGAATAATCTGGAAGGCGCTTACGCTGAAGGAATACATTTACGCGACTTTATTGACCAAAAAGGAGGTCTTGTCGAGGCCTCCTTACGCTCTGATAATATTTCCATTAATTCTGTTAAAGAAAAAATCAGAGAGTATGATATCGTTCATTTTGCCGGACACGCGGAATATAATCCTGATCATCATGGCAAGAATGGCTGGCAATTAAGCGATGGGATCTTTTCAACCGAAGAAATAAAAAAGATGGCAGGAACACATGCGATGCCAATGTTTGTTTTTGCAAATGCCTGTCAATCAGCAAGATATGATGAAAAGCAAGGAGGTGATAATTTTCATAATGAAATTTTCAGCACAGCCAATGCTTTTCTGCTTTCCGGTGTAAAACATTATCTTGGCACATTTTGGGAAATTCAGGATGAACCTGGCAGTAGATTTGCCATTGATATGTATAAATATCTTTTCTCGGGCTTAACGATTGGCGAAGCAGTAAAAAGGGCCAGAGATGCATCTGAAGAAGCCTTTGGCGATAAAACAATTTTATGGGCAAGTTATGTGCTATATGGAGATCCAACTGTTACATACAGTAGTCAGGATGTAAAAAGAAAAGAAAACAAAGGGATAAAACAAGTATCAATCTCCTCTCCTCCCAGGATTAGGACACACAAAGAGACTACTGATTTCGCAATAAACAAAAACAGCGGAATCAGGCTGCCTCTATGGGCAGCTGCAAGTCTTGCCGGTATCGTTGTCTTGATAGGATTATCCTTTATCTATTATAAAACTTCCATTATTGCGCCAGTAAAATACAAACAACAGACACTGGATCTTTATAGAGCCGGAAATCATGAAGCGGCATTAAAAAGCTATGAAGCGCTTAATCAGAAGAATCAGGCCTCGGCTTTGGGTCTTGTTCTCCTTGGCAATATTCAATTTCTTCAAGGAAATATAAATAAGGCTGGCAACTACTTTAAGGCAGCATTAAACGCGGAGCATGGCGACCCCTCTTTTAAAGCAGATGCCTTAATGGGGCTTGGCCGTATAGCCTCTATTGAAAACAGAAAAAAAGATGCCCTTGTTTTTTATAAAAGAACTGTCAGCATGGCCCCTGAAAAGATCCAGGCATATATCGCGCAAGCTGCCTTGATGGATCAAAACAAACAATTCAAGCAGGCATTAACTCTTATCACAAAGGCAAGATCTCTCTCCCCTGATGATAAAGGAATCAATTCATTTTTTAATTATATCAGCAAAAGAGTATCTATTGAAACAAACAAGGAAAAACAGGACAAAATTGACAGGCTTATAAATGAATTATTAACCAGGCGGAACAATTCCGAGACAGCTTGCCAAACAGATGATGATTGGACATCCCTCCCCTTAACTGTATGGATTATGGATTTTAAAAGCAATGGATACAGCTTGTATGAGGGAGAAAATAGTATTATTAAATCCTGTATCAATGATATGCTTCTTCAAAACACACGTGTCAGAATTGTTGAAAGGGCAATTTTGGACAGCTTGTTGGAAGAATTGAAAATAGGAACCTCTGATCTGGCTGATAATAAAATATCATTGTCCATAGGCAAAATCATGGCCGCAAGGGTAATAATGTCAGGGCAAATTATTCATGCGGGGCCCAGAACACAGATTGCTTTTAGATTTATTGACACGCAAACAAGCAGAATAACCGCCTCTGCGAATAAAATCTTTATAAAACCAATGCAGCCTGATGAGATCGCGAAAAAAATAGCGCCTATTCTTGAAAACAAGATAAAAACAATCTATCCATTAAGGGGAAAAATTAAAAGCATCAGGGAAAAGAAGATTATCCTGAATATTGGAAAAGAGCATGGGGTTCATGTTGGAAACTGTTTTCAAGTGATAGATACAAACTTGATTATAGAGGTAATAGCTGTTCAAATGGGGCAAAGCGCCGCGAGGGTAAAAGAAGGAGCCGCTGATATTGTGCCGGGCCTTTATTTTCAGGATATCAGAGCATTGCAAAAAGGTTTAATTTAGCGCAACTTGTAACTATTCAGCAATGTACCCGGGGTGAAAGATCCCGGCGTTTATTATAGAAGTAACTGAGTGCCAAACCACAAATCTTGTTACTTAGAAGCGAATATCCACCACAACACTAATCTGATTAAACTATGAAAAACTCACGGATAAGAGGTCGTAAAGAAAGAACCCGTTAAATATAAACATGTATAATAATACACTAGGAAATTCTACAAATAGATTCAGCCCTGATGGGTTCTTTCTTAACGATCTCTAGTACGTTCAAACAGTTTCAAAGTGTAATCAGACCAGTGTTGCGTGTCTGAAATCAGCATCTTTGAAATAGCTGAATAATTGCAAAAAAATCATACAGGATATATTAATTCCCATTATTAAACCCTTAAGGATCTTATTTGAAATGACAGAAATATCCTCTGACTGGCCAAGGTTTATTAACAAAAGTTTTTTAACAAATTTAGTCGCTTTTTTATGCGTGATTATAGCTCTATTTTTGCCGGAATCAATTAAAAGAGAGGTCTTAAATATCGGCCTTTTTTCCCTTTCCGGGGCTATCACCAATTGGTTAGCAGTATATATGCTATTTGAAAAAGTTCCCGGAATCTACGGCTCAGGTGTCGTACCTGCCCGCTTTGAAGATTTTAAATTTGGTATTCAAAACCTGGTAATGAACCAGTTTTTCTCAAAAGAAAACCTTGATAATTTTTTCGGTTCTACCTCAAATGAAGAAGCATTTCCTATAGACTTGGACCTCAGCTCAATCATCGACGATATAGACCTTAATCCGATATTTGATGCCCTTGTAAATGCAATTATGGAATCATCTTTTGGGGGAATGCTAGCCATGGTAGGCGGCAAGGAAACAATTGAATCATTTAGAGAATCATTTGTAGAAAAAATGAGGGTTGCCTTTAAAGATATGTTACAAGGGGAAGCTATTCGGAAAACCATACAAGCAAACTTAACAAGTTCGTCTGCTACCGATAAAATTCTGGACAAAATAAATGCTATCGTTCAGATGCGCCTTGATGAACTAACACCTCAACTGGTAAAAGAGATTGTTCAAGAGATGATTCGCTCCCATCTGGGATGGCTGGTTGTCTGGGGGGGGCTTTTTGGCGGTTTAATAGGCATGATCGCGAATTTTTTGCCCATCTAAAATGATTCATATAAACACTTTATTTGATATTGCCTTAATCGGTTTTATTCTGGATCTTCTGCTTGGTGATCCTGTTTACAGGTATCATCCTGTCAGAATTATTGGTCATGGCATAAGCAGCATGACCAATAATTTAAGGAAGATTGGCATCGATGGTAAAGCTGGAGGGCTGATTATGGTCATCCTCCTTGTTTTTATAATAATCTCAAGCTATGTCATGATCAGTCTTGGCCTGTTTTATCTTTACCCTCTTTTTGGAACCCTGTTTGATATTTTTATTTTCTATTCCTGTTTAGCCCTGAAAGACCTGATTGGACATCTGAATCCGGTTATTTCATCACTTAAACAAAAGGATCTTTCTGAAGCACGAAAAGCTCTTGCCAAGGTAGTCGGCCGAGATGTCCAATCCCTGGATGAAAAAGGAATTATAAGGGCTGGAATAGAAACTATGTCTGAAAATTTTGTGGATGGTTTTTTCTCACCATTTTTCTGGTATCTTGCGGGAGGTTTTATTGCTGGATATCTCCAAATACCTGTTATCAGGACAGGCATCGTCATGATGCTTGTCTTTAAAGTGGCCAGCACCTTTGACTCTATGGTAGGGTATAAAAATAAAGAATTTATAGAAATTGGCTGGGCAGGTGCCAGGCTGGACGATTTGATGAACTTCATCCCCGCCAGATTATCACTGATAATCCTGTTTTTTGGAGCAGTAATTTGTCGCCTTCATCCCATAAGTGGTTTACAAATCGCCTTGCGGGACAGGCTAAAACATGAGTCTCCAAACTCTGCTCATGGGGAAAGTTTTGTTGCAGGCGCATTAGGTGTACGATTGGCAGGCCCTGTCATGTATCCAGAAGGTCGAAGGGAGAAACCATGGCTTGGGCATGAATTCCCTGATCCTGAGGTAAAGCATATGCAGCAAACCTTTGTATTGCTCAAAACCTCCGGTTGGATTAGTATCTTGCTTCCGTTGGCATTTTCAATTATTTTCTGATAAAAATTTCTTACGCTGCTTTTTATAATAGTCATTATTCCCGGTTGCTATTGAGATCGCCATATCAATTGAAACAATCGCCTCATTAATACGACCATTGGCATAATAAGCCTCGGCTAAGGTATCAAGAAAAATAGAAGTTTTTTTAAGAGCAACAGCTTGCAGTGCTAATTCCAATGATCGTTCCGGATTTCTGAATTCCTGTGGGGCAGTGACCAAAAGCCAGGCCAGATTATTCAGCGCTATGGCATGACTCTGATCCAGGTGGATAATTTTTTCATAGGCCCAAATAGCCTCTTCAAAACGATTCATCTGCTGATAGATTATCGCCAGATTTTGGTAAAGGCTAATATCCTGCGGATTTTCCAGGACATATTGGCTAAGAGTCTTTTCAAGGTATGTATAATAGATTCTTTCCTTAATTGCGCTAAAGTTCAAAAGATATCCCAGCCCTGCCAGGACAATCACATAAATCAACAAGCAGGTTATAATAAACCTGTTATGACGTTTTATAAGACCTGGATCCTTAAACATTCCTGTTAAATAATCCACCCTTTCTTTGATTCCAAAATGATGCCAGCTGGGAATATTCCTGCTTTCACCACTGTAAAAGGCTATTTTTTCCAGGGAATTAATAATATGTTCAGGTGTCCCCATGATTGCTGCTGAATAAAGATCAGCCTGACGTTCAAAATTTCGCATGAAAAAACCCATAAGATAACGAAAATATATTAACATGGATAAAAGTATAGGCAGGGACATAAGTATGTAAGAAAGGTTTATGGCCTGTGGATCTTTAGTGGAAAAAAAATTTGCAAAAAAAGGCTGGCTCAAATAAAAAACTATAAAAAAATCATATAATCCATAAGAAAGAATCACATATCCCAATAAAAAGAATAGATAAATAATCAAGTGGCGATATTTGGCATGCCCTATTTCATGCGCTAAGACTGCCTTTAACTCATCTACCGAAAGTATATCCAAAAGAGAATCCGAGATCATGATATAACGGTATCCGGGAAGGATTCCCATAATTCCAGCCGTCAACATCCGTCCTTCAAAGAGCGGCCATCTAAGAAGATTCCTGCATTTAAAGTTTTGTTCTATTAAAAAATCATTTAATCTATTAACTTTTTCCGATTTAGGTAAAGGCTCACATCCCCACCAATACTGAATCAAACCAGGCATAAAAAGCATAAGCATTGTTAAAAGAATTACAAAAAAAGCTATTTGGGCTTCAGTACGGGCAAATAAACCATCTGATCCACCAAAGGAACTGATTTCAATGATATCATAAATCAATGACAAAAAGATCCATGGAAAAAGAAGGGGTAAGCTTAACCTGTAATTGGATATGATATAGGATTTCCTTGTAATGCCGGAACGAAAAATAATTTCGTAAACAGGGTAGGCAAAATACCAGATTGTACTAAGGAATGTAAAATAGATGGCCAAGGCGGAAATGCCCTGTAAAATGGATAATGATTCAAAAAAAGGTATAAAATGAAGCCAGTATTTTATATTAAAGAGATAAAACATTAAGGCTAATATAAAAATCGCGAAAATAGATAATCTGGTTATAAGCCGCTGATAAAGCCAGGTTAGATTTTCGCCCTTAACCGCCTGTCCATGTCCTGCTTGCCGAGATAGTTTTTTAAATCCGCCATGGCAAATTCCCGCAAAGATTAACCAGGAGGCACATGACAACCAAAGAGAAAAAAGCATGGGGTCATCCTGGGAAAAATGCGAATAATTTGAATTAGAAATAAGGAGTACAACAATGAAATAGATAATATTATTAAACATTATTGTTTGCTCTCTTAAAACACATGCTTTTTCTGCACTTCTAGCTCTGTTCCTTTATAAATTCTAATGCCCCATCACCTGGAGAAAGATTTGAGTCACCAAGCAAATCTATATCCACACCATAACGAATTTCGAGTTGAGCAAGAGCTTTCCGTTTCTTATTCAGCAGATAAGAAGCCACTTCAAGAGGCAAAACGCCCTTAATCTTTACAACACCTTTGGCCGAGACTCCCATACCTATCTGGCGGATAAAAGATACCGAAGCCGATTCCACTGAAGGAATTATACCTCTGCCCTGGCAGCAGGTACAGGTGCGATAAGTTTTGGATTCTATAGATGGTCTCAGTCTCTGGCGTGATATTTCCAGGAGTCCGAATTTGGAAATATGCGCAATATCAATCTTGGCTCGATCCTGTCTGCCCTTCTCCCTTACAACTTTTTCTACTTCCCTGATATGCTTTTTATCCTTCATGTCAATAAAATCTATGACAACAAGACCTCCAATGTCTCTTAGACGAAGCTGACGAGAAATTTCATTAGCTGCTTCAATATTAGTCTTAAATGCCGTACTTTCTATGTTTTTGTTTTTACCCTTTTTGCCACTCCCGGAATTTACATCAATGGCAATCAAAGCCTCTGTAGTATCAATAACAATAGATCCCCCTGACTTTAAAGAGACCACGTTGCTGTAAATCGTTTCGATTTGTTTCTCAAGCTCATAATGGGCAAAAATAGGACGCGTCTCTTTATACAATTTGATCCTTCGCTTATGCCATGGAGAAAAAATTTTCATATAGTCTTTTACTTTTAAATAAGTGTCTTTATCATCCACCAGCACTTCGGATACATCACTTGAGAAATAATCACGCAGGGTCCTCAAACATACATCCTGTTCCTTATGAATCAGAGAATAGGGAGGGGCCTTTTCTACTTTTTGCCGGATGTCCTTCCAGACCCTCAAAAGACGATTAACATCTTTGGCAAATTCTCTTTTGCTTTGTTTAATACCAGCTGTTCTGACAATGTACCCACACCCCTCCGGAAATTCAAACTGCCCCATGATCGTTTTGATCCTCAAGCGTTCTTTCTCATCTTCAATTTTTTTTGATACTCCGGATGAAGTCTTGCCCAAGGTCAAAACCAGGAATCTACTTGCCAATGAAAGATAGGTGGTTAATTGAGGGCCCTTGTTTCCGGGCATCTCTTTTGTTACTTGTACCAGGAGTTCCTGCCCTCTTTTGAGGACTTTGTCAATATTACGGTGCTGTGTTTCCTTTGAAGCCTTGGAATCTTCTAGGTAATATTCAGGATGGATCTCATTTGAAGGTAAAAACCCGTTTTTATCACTGCCAAAATTAATAAAGCAGGCCTGAATACCTTGATTAATATGTTCCACAACACCTTTATAGATATTGCCAATCCTTTGCTCTGAGGTTGCTGTTTCAATATGAAATCCATCAAGAAGACCGTCTTTGATTAACGCGATCCGATGCTCTTCTGCCTCGACGGCATTAATCAGCATTTTAATAGTCATAAGTGGTTATTTTGCCTTTCTTTATAGTTCAGAGTCTAAACATGTTAGACTTTGATGAAGTCGTAAAAAGTCTCTAGTGTAAATTTCTAAGTAAAAATATTCATACACATGGTATAGTAGTTTATTAAGTAATTAATACATGCATACGGCATGCTATATTATAATAAACAAACACAACACAGTAGGTAAAACTTTTTACGGCATCATCATATTTTGTTGATTTTGTATTTCTAATGAAAAGACTTATTTTGTCTGCCATATTTTTTTAAATGCCTGGATGCCTGAAACATAAAAGTCCTGATGGCTGCTTCTCTGCCAGGTTGAGAGGTGGTATCATAGGGGGTGTCTAAAAAAGGCATTTTTAGCTTATGTATCCTGGATTTAATAATTGCTGAAGTTATTGTACTCGGCATACAAGTAAAAGGATAGACATTAACAACACCATTATAACCGCTTGCAGCACATTCCATAATTCCAGGAATACTCAAACATGCTTCTGTCCCAATATCAAACGAAAACAAATCTTCCCGCTTGAGTATATCATTCAGTCTGGCAACAGAATGATCCTCCGCCAGATCAAGATACTTATTGACCTGTTTATAGGCCTGCCTTTGCTTGTACTCCTGATAATAAAATTCGCATCCAAAAACAATTACTTTCTTTAAATAATCCTTAAGACCTTTAAACTTAAGTTGTTTGAGGTTTAGGCGCAGATTGTTTTTCGCATCCAAAAAAACATTATAGGATGCATAATTAACCCACTCGGCAATTGAGGCATTAACTACTTCAGCCCCATAGTTCTCCAAAACTTTAACCAGGTTCTGATTGGCCTGTAGATGACTCCTGAGATAGATTTCACCCACAATGCCAATTAGCGGTTTGGGAAGTATTCTGGAATCAATAAGACTGCTTCCTTCCTGGACAATCTCAACCAGTTTTTCAAGTATTTTATTGTAATTATTGCTATACCCATATGCTACAAAGGTTTTTTTCATGGCAAGCATTGATCTTTCCATAAAGGCATCAGTAATTCCAGGTTCCACCTCATATGGCCGAACTCTCCAAATCAACCGATCAAGGATATCTGCTACCACTACAGAAAAATAACCGGTTTTTCTGAGATCTTTAACACTTGCTTGATCTATAATTCCATGCAAGGAATAACTATCTTCGGAAGTAATAGACGCGATCTTGACCTGTTTCAGGTCAGGAATAGAATCAAGAATCATTCGCTGAAATTTATTATACATCCCAAACCGGCAAGGGCCTTCTGCCTCCGGCATAAAATAGACATAATTTTCAGGATGAAAATCAGTACCCTTAAGAGCCTTTTCCTTCTTCATAAAGTATAGGATATCGCCAGTGGTTATCTGACATGGAAAGCACTCCTTGCCAGAAGTGTATTCCTGTCCCATATCAAGCCCTTTACAAGTCTCGATTACCTGGGCATTAATCCCATAAGACTTAAACACTGAGGCCAGCAGATGTACACCAATTTTGTTCATCTCCGGAATTAGAAAAGTTTTTTTCCCGATATTAAAACGAGTAACATTATTAATTAATGATTGAAAACTTGTCATAATTGATTCATCAGGCAATTTTTTTTAACAACCTCCTTAGAGCATTTCTAATACCCCTAATGCGATTTTCCAGTAAATGGCATTTAAAGTACCAATTTTTTTCCTCAAAACTAACTGCTTCAGGATCCAGGCGCAGCTTTAATTTAGTAATGGCCTTGTAATCATCAATAATAAATAAATTAAAAATAGAGGAGAAAGGAAAATAAAGAAATTCCCTGATATTGATTGATGCACCCCAGTCAATAATATATGGCAGGTTATCATTTCCAAGGATAATATTTGCAGATTTTTTTATGTCACAATGGGCCTGTCCCCTTTTATGGCATTCAGAAACCAAATCCCTTAACATGGGAAAAAAATCTGGAGGCAGATCTTCTTTCTCTGTAATATCTTCCAATGTGCGACCCGGAATAGCTTCAATAACCAATGCAAGACCATCAACAACTTTATACATCCTTGGTATACCTTTTAGTGTGCCTAATTTTTTATAGGCCTTAGTTTCCCTCCATACTAAAAAACGGCCAATAATATTGCGAAAAAGGAATCTGTTCTTGCTAAAATCCTTGACAATAGCCCTTACACCACAGTGTTTAACCAAGTATATCTCTGGTCTTGTGCTGGAATACTGTCTTAATACCTTACCTTCCTGTACGGCTTTAAGATTAATAAGGTTAAATGCCTTAAACATGAAAGAAAACACTTCAATCCTGAAAATGCCAGGATTAATTTATAATATTATCAAGATAAAACTATTATCCCTGCTTTAGGGATACGACTAAAGAGTTGATTTTTTGCCTGGCATCATTAAAAACACCTGAGAGATTTAATGAATGGTTGGCAAATATACTGTTTAAATTTCCATTAAAAACAATGAGGGGTTCAAAAGAACATCTTTGTAGATCTTCGAGGATTTTATCTAATAATTTTAGAGAATTTTTATCAACTAATACATCATAAAAATCAATTCTTATGGCCTTAATGGACTCAAAAAGGGCATAGGCGATACCTTGAGCATAATACAAATTATCATCTATTTTAAACCAGGGAATACCAACATCCGCGGTTCCCGAAGATTTTGACTCGAACGTGGATTTGTCATCAATTATAAGCGCCCTTTTCATGTCCCTGGGGGCATTAACCAGCCTGGTATTGGCCCCACCCATCAAAGATGCATACTGTTTGAACAATTCAGCCAGATTATCTGCCCTTGGATAAAAGAAAGACTCCCCCGTGGCCAGATTGGAATTAAATTTTTCCAGACTTTGCCAGGATTTTTTCCATTTGCTTTCAGCAGATGGGAACCACCACTTACGAGGATCATTAGACAAAGCGGTAAAGGCAGTTTCAGCTGCTGAATCAATCCGATCGGTAGTACGCATCCTGGATAGATTATCCCTTAGAATACGGGTATTATATCTTACAACCTCCAGTTCTCCAATCTGAAAATTGGGGATATTGTCTAAAAGGGCTGTGGGCCAAAAACAATCATTAACCATCCAGTTCTCGGACATCTGTTTAATAAGAATCTGGTTTGTGGAAATAAAAGCCGATCCTTTAACAGTAGAGTCGAATTCGTTACTGTCTATCTCTCCAGGCTTTTTGGAATTGATAAACATTACGGAGCCTACAAAAATAACCGCAAGCAACAAAACGCTTAATACTATATATTTTCTTATTTTTCGACCTTGTTTTTCTTTTTTCATATTGCTCTCTTAATGTAGATTAAAATCATTACTTTTTTATAATATCATATCATGCAAGAAATGGTCACCTTTTTTTATTTTCTTTCGCATGCTTGCATCTTAACAGAAGGAAAAAGAGAGCTGTCCGTATGCGGAATAAATTTAGCCGCGCTAAAAAGATTCATAAACTCCTGGTTTACATTAAGCTCCAGATAGGTAATCCTGTCCCGGATTTCATGAATCTCTTTTTTTGCCTGACCTGACAGGATTGCCATGGCTGCTCCCTTAAGAGAAGTGTTTCCCAGAGAGATATAGTTTTCCAGAGGAAGATCAGGAATCATTCCTATTGTAATTGCAGACTTGGGATCAATATATGACCCAAAGGTTCCTGCCACAAAAAACCGTTTGATCTCATTTAAGGGAATAGTGACAGTATTGGCAATGGTGGTTAAAATAGTGTACATAGCGGCCTTGGAGCGAATTAACCCATCTATGTCTATCTGACTGATGGTCAACCCCTTATTTGTTCCCGAATCATGTGAAGAGACTATTTCCAGATGTTTAATCCCGTCAATTTCCTTTAAAAGGCTTCCGCATTTGGATCTATATTTTCCCCTAAGATCGAGCATGCCTGCCAGAAATAGCTGCGCCACCAAATCAATAAGCCCTGAGCCGCAGATTCCCACCGGTGGATGCAGACCAATAGTCCTGATTTTAATCTCAGATGTAAGCGGATCAATGGCGACTTTATCAATAACGCCAGGTCCTGCCATCATGCCCATATCGGCAACGCCTCCCTCAAGTGCCGGTCCTGCTGCCCCGGCACAGCCCATGAGCCAGTCTCGATTGCCAATGACCACTTCCGCGTTAGTGCCCACATCAACCAAAAAAGAGATTTGCTCTTGATTAATCATATCCGAGGCCAGGATTCCGGCGATTAAGTCCCCTCCAAAATAGCTCCCCACATTAGGGAATACCAGGACAGGTGCCTCCGGATTGATGTTAAGGCAGAGTTCCTGCGCCTTAATAATTCCAGGGCTGTTAACAACGGGGATATAGGGTTCACGACATAGCCAGTAAGGATCAAGTCCAAGAAATAAATGGGTCATGGTAGTATTGCCAGCCACTGCCATCCCTATAATCATTTTAATCTCAATTTTGTATTCTTGCGCGAGTTTTATGGTTTCTTCATTTATTTTATTAATTAAAATGCTTCGTAGCTCCTCAAGCCCTCCTTCTCTCGCGGCATGGTGAATACGTGCAAGAATATCACTTCCTATCTTGATCTGAGGATTATAAAATGTTGTTTCTCCAATTGTCTCATGATTCTCAAGATTAATAAGGCGCAAAACCACAGTGGAACTTCCCAGATCCATTGCAATGACATGAATTTTTTCAGGGCCATTACATGGGAAAATATCAATAAGATGCCAACAATTTTTATCTTCATAAAGAACAGCCTCTACCTGATATTCCGCTTTTCTTAATTTACCAGACAAAGTTTGAAGGTGCTGAAAAGAAATATTTACAATTTCAGGCCCAGCCTTGTTAATCTCCTTAATAAGCCGATCAATATCACCAGTATTGTCCTTAAGGCTGGGAGGAAAGAGTTTTATGTTAAGTTTTTTTATCCAGGACTTATTATCAAATTTATTTTCCATAATCCTTTTTCTATAAATGTTAGGGATTTTATAATTGTTGGACTTTTAAAAAGGTCCAGAGCGTCTTTTTACTCGGTTATCACAATCTGCTAGATCATATTTAATAATTATTTGAACTGCAAATAAAAATAATGCATAAGTTTCCTGGAAGCTCCTATATGAAAGAGCTGTTTTAGCTATATCCAGTGAAAATTTGCATCCAAGTGATTCAAAACTATTTAAAAAAACCGGATTAGAATCTTCGCTTTGATTTTTTTACCTTTCACAAGGTGCTCGTTGAACAGTGCCTTTCTGGTTAAATCCCTTTTTAAATTTCTGATTACAAAAAATTTTGACAATATCTCAAAACTTATGTTAAATATTAAAAAAGATGGTGCGTTAAAAAGTCCATCTATTGCCTTGAATAAGCTCTATCTACGAATCATGAAATTTGAGTCTGACACCTAAGTTGGAAGAAAGGGTAAGTTTAGCGCAGGTCTCAAATAGGCATTATTCAAATTTGTAAAGATAAAACCCGGGATCCTTTAGTAAGAAAAGATGCTTGAAATTTTCTAATATGGAGAGTAACTATGACGAAGGATAATCTTATTACAGAAGAAGGCAGCAATGGCAAGAAAGGACTTTTTGATCTTAACGATTTTACAATGGAAGAAACGGATATTTTGAGCAGTACTAATCAAAAGGAAGAAGAGATTATAGACCTTGTTGATATTGTAGTAAATGACGCACCAAAGAAATATGAAACACCTTTGGAGGCAACCATATCCAAAGATCTATTTGATCTGGATAATGATTTTGACCTTTCTTTTGATGAGACATCGGAAGAAAATAAAACAACGATTGAATCATTCCAGAAAGGGTCGTCTCTTATTGAAGAAATCGAATCTGAAAAGAATGACCAGGAAAACAACACTAATCTTGCCGATGATGAAGCCCTTTTTGCCGATAATGGTTCTCAGGATGATCCATTTGATTTGGGAGATGATTTTGAATTTTCTCTTGAGGAGTCATTGGAAGGGAATGAGGCAGAAGCGGACTCCCTCATTGAAGGGATGGGATTTGAAGAGAACGCTTCTGAAGAGATCCTCGAAACTTCGGATTCATCAATTATTACCGATGACAAAGTTCTTTTTGGAGACGAAGCTTCTCTGAAAGATGCATTTGATCTGAGTGATGATCTGGAATTAACAGACAAAGACCACCAGGAAATCGCAGAAGAATCTTTTTCAGCAAAGGGATCCCTCCTTAATGCAGACTCTGGTTCAGATCTTGTGGTGGATACACCAGATAAAAAGATAGATATTCCTGTAGTCATAAATAATGAAGAAAAAGTCGTTGAGCCAACTGAATCAGCCTCGGATTTAATTGCTGTATCAGAGGAAAAACTTGAAGTTTTAATAACAAGAATTGTGCAGGAGGTTACGGAGAAAGTGGCTCGAGAGACAATGAACAACGTTGCTGAAAAATTTATTACTGAGGCCATTGAGGTATTAAAAGAATCCGTTCTGAAAGATCCGCTATAAAAAATATGAGGGAGTAATGATCTAATTTTCACCAATCTCTGCGTCAGGTTAAAATTTTAAGCCTCAAAATATCCACATGTATTCCTGCGGTTAAAATTTTGATTTTCCTTGACTGTAACAAAAAATCCTGGTTTTCATTCAGACACTATTTAGAAAATTTCTTGTGATTTAACTACATAAAATCTTTATAAAAAAGCTTTACGCGAAATTATCATGCAAGGGGTTGTTATACTGCAACCCCTTTTTTATTGGGGACAAGCTAGATGAAACAAGAGATAAAAAAAGGTTATGAACCTAAAAAAATTGAAGAAAAATGGTATAAATATTGGGAAGAAAAAAACCTTTTTCAAGGAGAGGCCAGTGATGATAAGGAGCCTTATTGTATAGTTATTCCTCCTCCCAATGTTACAGGGACTCTTCACATGGGGCATGCTCTCAATAATACTTTGCAGGATATCCTATGCCGGTATAAGAGAATGAAAGGCTATAATGTCTTGTGGCAACCTGGAATGGATCATGCCGGCATTGCCACACAGAATGTAGTTGAAAGGGACCTGGCCAGGCAGGGAACGGATCGCCATGAAATGGGACGGGATAAATTTATTGAGCTTGTTTGGGAATGGAAAGAGAAATATGGTGGTCTGATTTTAAACCAGCTCAGGAAGCTGGGGTGTTCCTGTGATTGGAGTCGAGAACGATTTACAATGGATGAAGGCCTTTCCAGCGCAGTGAGAGAGGTCTTTGTAAGCCTCTATGAGGAGGATCTTATTTACAGAGGGGACTATATTATCAACTGGTGTCCCCGCTGCCATACAGCTTTGGCTGATATTGAGGTTGAGCATGAAGAAATGGATAGTTTCCTTTACCATATCCGTTATCCCATTGTAGGGAGCGAAGACTATCTGGTAGTTGCCACGACCAGACCCGAGACCCTGCTGGGTGATACTGCCGTTGCCGTAAACCCTGATGATGAACGTTTCAGAAATCTACCCTCTAATCATGTCTTTCTGCCTGTACTGGAAAAACAAATTCCTATAATTTTTGATAAATATGTGGATATGGAATTTGGTACTGGCGCCTTGAAAATTACTCCTGCCCATGATTCCAATGACTTTGAGATTGGCATAAGACATAAGCTTGAAAGGATCAAGGTCATTGATGAAAACGGAAAGATGAATGAACTGGCAGGTCCATATTTTGGAATGGATCGATTTGAATGCCGTGAAAAAATTCTTGAAGATCTGAGGGATAAGGGCTTACTGGATAAGATTGAACCCTATCAAAATGCTGTAGGGCACTGTTATCGTTGTAGGACCATGGTGGAGCCACTCCTTTCCAAACAGTGGTTTGTTAAAACTGAAACACTCGCAAAAGATGCAATACAGGCGGTCATGGATGGTAAGACCAGAATCCATCCAGCCAATTGGGAGGCTGTCTATTTTGATTGGATGAATAATATCAGGGATTGGTGTGTCTCAAGACAGATATGGTGGGGCCATCGTATTCCAGCCTGGTATTGCGAGACCTGCGGAGAAGTTAATGTTGCAAGAGAGACTCCTGCCAAATGCAAGGCCTGCGATAGCTCATCACTTATTCAGGAAACAGATGTGCTGGACACATGGTTCAGCTCTGCTCTCTGGCCTTTTTCCACACTTGGATGGCCGGATAAAACTGATGAACTCAAGACCTTCTATCCAACTTCTGTCCTTGTAACCGGATTTGATATCTTGTTTTTTTGGGTGGCCAGAATGATGATGATGGGTATTCATTTTATGGGAGAGGTGCCCTTTAAAGATGTGTACATCCATGCCCTGGTCAGGGACGCGGAAGGCAAAAAGATGAGCAAATCAAAAGGGAATGTCATTGATCCATTGGAAATTATAGATAATTTTGGTACAGATGCCTTTCGTTTCACTTTGGCTGCTCTTGCGGCTCAGGGCAGGGATATCAAACTTTCGGAAGAGCGGATTCTTGGGTACAAACACTTTATAAATAAAATCTGGAATGCCGCCCGTTTTGTGCTTATGCATCAACATCCTGATGAGGAAAATGAGCTATATGAGAATAAAGAAGGCCTTCTGCAGCGCTGGATATTGACGAGACTGGGACAAATCACCGAGGAGATGACCACGTCTTTGGATGATTACCGTTTTAATGACGCAGCCTCCTGCTGTTATCAGTTTGTATGGCATGAATTTTGTGACTGGTATCTTGAAATGGCCAAACAGGATTTGTATGGTGATGATGATAGTCTGAGACAATCTACTGCTGAAACAACAAAACAGGTGCTAATGGCTGTTTTGAAGCTGCTCCATCCTTTTATTCCCTTTGTAACAGAAGAGATATGGCATAAATTGCCGGAAGTTAAAACCAGTATAATGACTGTCTCATTTCCTGAAGCCACCAGCTTTACAAAAGATCCCGAAGCCATTCGGGCAATGGAATTTTTGATGAAAGTCATATCCGGAATTCGTAATATCAGGGGTGAAATGAATATCCCTCCTTCAAAGAATGTGAGTATTGTAGTTGATATGGCCAATTCAGAGGAGTCGGATATCCTTGAACATAATCTATCTTATATTAAGACCTTGGCCAAAGTAAGTGAGGTGGTAATAGGGCAGAACATTCCTAAACCAGAGGCATCTGCTACTGTGGTTTTAGGCCAAAACCAGATTCATGTGCAGCTTAAAGGCCTTCTGGATTTTGAAGAGGAAAAAAAGAGGCTCAAAAAGGAGATCAAAAAGTTGGAAAAGGAACTCCTGATTTCTGAAAAGAAACTTTCCAATCATGGCTTTCTGTCTAAAGCCCCGCCAGAGATTGTAGATTTGGTAAAGGAAAAAGTTGTAGGAATAACTGCAAAATTAGAAAGATTAAATAATAATATTCAAGTTTTTGAAACAACTTAATTACGAGATTCTGATGATTAATAACCATCCTTTTATACAACGCAGTATTCGTTGGGCCCTGGAAGAGGATCTGGGTCATGGAGATTTGACCACAGAAACCATAATAACATCCGGAGCTAAAGGAGAGGCATCTCTGATAGCCAGAGAAGATCTGGTATTAGCTGGATTGCCTGTTTTTAAAATGGTCTTTGAGGAGTTGTATTCATTCATACAATTTGAGGAATATTTTAAGGAGGGGGACATTGTACCCGCAGGTACAATCGTATGCCTTTTAAAAGGACCACTGGACATTATTCTGATCGGAGAAAGGACAGCACTTAATTTTTTGCAAAGGATGAGCGGGATCGCTACGTTATCGAGGCAATATGTTGACTCTGTCGCTCATCTGGAAACAAGGATTCTGGATACCAGAAAGACTGCCCCTGGCCTGAGATGGTTTGATAAATATGCGGTTCAGGCAGGGGGGGGCAGGAATCATCGGTTTGGCCTGTCTGATGGTATTTTGATTAAAGACAATCATTTGGCTGCTGCCGGTTCCATCACCAGGGCAGTGCAGTTAGCAAAGAAAGGGGCTCCTCATACCTTGAAAGTGGAAGTTGAGGTGGAAGATCTGGCTGGTGTGCAGGAGGCACTGGATGCGGGAGCGGATATCATTCTTCTTGATAATATGGATCTTGAGGATATGAAAAAGGCAGTGGCTTTAACCAATGGCAGGGCTCAGCTTGAGGCCTCAGGAGGAATTACCCTCGATACGGTGGTTAAAGTAGCTGAGACAGGCATTGATATGATTTCAATCGGCGCGCTTACACATTCGGCTATAGCAGCCGATTTCAGCCTTGAGATTACAACAAATAATGGATAATATCGCTATTGAAGTGAAAGATCTCTGGTTTGCCTATGATAAAACACCTGTATTGGAGGGGGTGAATCTTACCCTCTATAAGGGGGATTTTTTTGGCATTTTGGGCCCTAATGGAGGCGGCAAGACAACTCTTTTAAAACTATTTTTGGGTCTTTTAAAACCGAACCAGGGAAAAATCAGGATATTGGGAGAGCATCCCCATGCAGCCAGCCACAGAGTTGGCTATGTTCCTCAAAACAGTGGCTTTAATTTGCATTTCCCTATTTCTGTGAAGGAAATTGCCTTAATGGGACGTCTCTCCCGCGCTCGAATCGGTCGAGGATATAAAGCGCAGGATCATGATAAAGTAGAGGATGTGTTAAAAAAGGTGGGTTTATGGGAATTTCGGGATGCTCATGTGGGGAGCCTTTCCGGGGGACAGCGTCAAAGGGCCTTTATTGCCAGGGCCCTGGCTACTGATCCGGAGATCCTTTTTCTGGATGAGCCGACTTCAAATGTGGATCATGATTTTGAGACTAATTTATATGATTTTTTAAAAGAATTGAATGAAAAAGTGACTATTGTAGTTATCACTCATGATATAGGCGTTATCTCCAGCAATATGAAATCTGTGGCCTGTGTGAACAGGAAACTGATCTTTCATGGGGAAGGAAAATTGACTTCAGAAATGCTGGATATGGCCTATCAGTGTCCGGTCGATCTTATTGCTCATGGAATTCCGCATCGGGTTCTAGATAAACATGGGAAGCACTAATATGTGGGAGGCGCTCCAGTTTGAATTTATGCGTAATGCCCTGTTTGTTGGGATCCTGGTTAGTATTTGTTGCGGTATAATTGGGACACTGATAGTTGTTAACAGGATAGTATTTATCTCAGGAGGTATTGCCCATGCTGCTTATGGCGGGATTGGCCTGGCTCTTTTCATGGGCTTTTCGCCAACATTGGGCGCTGCGATATTCGCTGTGATTGTGGCTCTTTTAATGGGGATCATCAGTCTGAAAAGCAAGCATAGGGCTGATACTGTAATCGGAGTTTTGTGGGCCATCGGAATGGCCATGGGAATTATCCTGATTGATATGACACCAGGTTATAATGTCGATTTGATGGGATATCTTTTTGGCAGCATTATATCAGTTCCCAAGACAGACATTTGGCTGATGATTCCGTTGTGTATACTTATCCTGCTGATCACAGTAGTTTTTTATAAAGAATTCCTGGCCATTTCGTATGACGAAGAGTTTTCTTTTATTGTTGGAGTGCCTGTAAAACCATTATATTTTGTACTTTTGGTCATGGTAGCCATATCAGTAGTGATGATCATCAGGGTTGTAGGCCTAATCCTGGTTATCGCTCTCTTCACCATTCCCCCTTATATCGCGGAAAAATATACCCGATCCATGGGCGGTATGATGGCCCTTTCCTCCCTCCTGGGGATCCTTTTTACCATTATTGGCCTGTTTATATCCTATAATTATGATACCTCTTCCGGCGCTACTATTATTATGGTAGCAGGAACCGCTTTTTTTCTTTCTGAATTAGTGGCATCACCCAAAACATAGGAGCCGGCTATGGGTAGCCCTTACAGGCAGCGTAAAAAGGCTTACTGACTTTTTACGCAGTTATCATCTTTAGGTTTTAAGAATGAAAACGACCGAAATGCAAGGCCAGGCCAATGGCTGCGGCCAAGGCTCCTATAGCTACTATCAGGAGATCGACAGAAAATCCTGCATCAAAATTACCAACACCATAAAGAAGGCAATAACCAATTACAAAATTGGCCATACCCCAGATAACATTTATCAAGGGTGAAGATTCACCTACTCCGGGAGGAGAGGCAAATGGGCTTTGAAAACGCCTTCCTGAAATACCGTTTACAAAATGAGGGACACCGTTTGCAAAAAAAAGTCCAGCTCCAAAATGGGCCAAATAAATATACCAAGCCATATATTTACCTCCTTAGAAAATTGATGTGCTTTTTACGAAGTTACAAGAATTTGGTTTCAATAAACTGAACAGCCATTTCCAGACTATCCTGAGCCTTGATTATTGCCGCCGCTTTTTGGGCATTACGTTGATATATGTCCCTGACGTTTATTTCATTGATTGCCGTGGTAAGTCTTTTGGCATTTAGTAATCCCCTATAAATACTTTTTGGACCCAAACCAGCTTTATAAACACAGCTTGCCCAATAAAATTGATCCAGGATATGGGATATAATAATTTGTGGAACACCAGCCTTGGCTGCGGTAGCGGTAGTTCCTGCTCCACCATGGTGAATCACTGCCTTGACAAGTGGAAACAGATGATCGTGGGGAATGTTGTTGGCAAAAAAACAGTCTTGGGAGTGAGGAGAAGAATTATCAAGGTTTGATCCAACTGAATAGATAACCCTTTGCCCCTGAGACCTGGCAGCTTGCAGGACAAAATTCAGAGATGTCTCCAGGCTTTTGTTGGGCATGCTCCCAAATCCAATATAGATCGGTGGTTCACCAGCTTCTATAAACTCTTTTAAATCTGCATCTATTTCTCCTTGTTGTTTAAGATGGAGATATCCAGTTTGAAAAGATTCTCTGACCGGATCAGGCCCTACTTGTCCAAGTATCCTATCTGTTGCCATTAGGACTTTACTTCCAAGTAAATGCATTAATGAGGTCTCATCCAGGGCAAGTTTATTGAGTCCTAATGAGCTTCTTTTTTTGTTGATGAATCGTTTCAGGAAAAATTTATCTGATATCTTTCCCATATAATACAAGGGTCGGCCCATCCATGAGGGTAGATTAAAATTATATACAAAAGGATGTATTGAAGAAGGAATCATTTGAGGACAAAGCGCCATAAACAGGTAAGGTATTTTCATTGATTCAGCCACAGAGGGCAATGCCAGGGTCAAGGGAGCGCCTATTACCAGGTCAGCGCCTTTAATAATCTGCGGAAGCTGTAAAAATTGGGAAGCTATTTCCTGGCGCATGAATTTGATAAAGGCAATTCCGGAATGAAGGGAATGGGCATTTTCGATTTTTTTGGAAAACATGTCCATATCGCTACCCAGAGGGTGAAAAGGACAGTGATAGCTGTTGATCCAGCTCGCGTTTTCAGGTGGGCCTGTAAAAATGACCTGATGCCCTCTTTCTTTAAGGGCCAAGGCTAAAGCTAAAAAAGGTTGAATATCTCCACGTGAGCCATAAGTTACCACAAGGATTTTTTTTGACTGAGGAGGCATCTATAATTACTTTCATAAAAACTGGTTTTAAAAAGAACAGATAGGTATAGAAAGATTAAATACCAATTGATCCCTGTGTCTGATCAGCATGTCTAAATGTATTCCTGGGAGGCTATTATCGGACAGCCTCCTGGTGTTGTATCATTTATGTAATCTTGCAACGATGGCCGTCATTTCCGCTAAGGCTGGAATGACGAGTACCTGATATGATATTTCACGCATGACACGACGCCAGGAATAAAAGACATCATGATTGCCAATTTGATCGATTTTGAACGAATGCTACAAAGAAAAATATTAACAATATCCTGTATGGCATAACATACTTGCTTAAAAATTCACACCATATTTTTTATGATCTAAATATTTATCAACCACAAAACCATGACGGATCAC